>JACPTH010000316.1:2054-6230 GCA_016192885.1 bacterium
GGGACCGATTGGGCATTGGCGGGAATTATTCGCACCTCCGGGAATCTGGGCGATTTCAGGCGCGTTGCGAACGCCCAACAATCTTTAATCGATCTTGGAAACAAAACAACCGATGCTTGGTGCGACCTTGGGGAGACCTTGATTCGTTTAAACCTTTTTGACGATGCCGGAAAAGCTTTTGAAAAAGCTTCTCAAATCGATCCCTCCTGCGCTCGCGCATATCAAGCCCCCGAACTGATTAGAATTGAGAAAGCCCGTTCCAAGGGGGAGAAACTTTTTAAGGACGCAAAAGATGCCGCTGCAAAAAAATTGTTTTTGACCGCCGTTGAAAGTCTTGAACATGCTTTGGAGCTGGTGCCCCGAGAAATAACTTGGATGCGTTTTCTCGCTGACTTATGCCTTCGAATCGGCGAAATTACTCGCGCAGGCGAGCTTCTTTCAAAAGTAAGGGTCTCAAACCCGGGCGATTTCTGGGTGAACTTTCAACTTGCAAGGGTTTATGAATTTGAAGAAAAACCCCAGCTCGCGCTAGAGTTGCTATCATCGACTCTCAAAGACCACCCCAAGGAAATTGAAGCCCATATCATGTTATTGCGATTGAAAAGGGCGCAAATACCAAAAGACCGGCTTGATAAGGAACTTATTACATCATTCATTTTGAAATCCAGGTCTGATTTTTTGAAAATGCCTAAAAGCGAACCCCTTCCCCTTTTGGTTGATGGGTTTACTCATTACCTTTTAGGAGGTTTTTCAAAATTCCAAGCGGAATCCCTCAAAAAAGCTGAAGAATGTTTTGAAGAAGCCTTATCCCGCTTCCAAGATTCAATTTGGGCGCATCGAGGATTATCCTTGGTGTTTCGAGTCCGGGGCGATTTTAAATTAGCATCCAAGCATATCCACGAAATTGTAAAGTTAAGTTCTGATCCGTGCCTTCTTTACTCCCTTGCTCGTTTTTGCGAGAATTTTCAAAATTTTGGGGAAGCAAAAAAATATTATGCGTCTCTACGAAATCTTTTCCCAGAAAATGGGGCCTTCAGAAAAAAGGTTATCGAGATGATTGGCAGGGAACCTGCCGAAGGTAACAAAAACCCTCTTCTTGATTTTCTGACGAATTGCCAGGAAACCCTTAGATCGACTCCAAATCATGTTTGGACTTTATTCGACGTTGCATTTGCGCAATCGCTTTTTGCGCACGGTTCCCAGCAAAAAGATGAATGGAACAAAAGATCCATGCTAACTTGGAACAAAGTGATTTCCCAACCGGATTCGCCTCCCTGGGCATGGTGGAATCTCATTGCCGCGCAGCGGAATTCGCTGAAAGCTGGAGCGGAACGAAATCGAATCCTAAATCAACATTTGAGTACTTGTGAAAAACTGGTTCGAGATTTCCCCAATGTCGCCGAAGCCCACTTAGCCCTGGGAGAAAGCTACCTGGCTTTTAATGATCTGGCTCAAACCGACAAGGCGGTCAAACATCTTGAAATTGCGGCTTTTCTCGAACCTGAGTCCGCCGAGATTCTACATGTTTTGGCCCTTTCCAACCGGGCCTTAGGCAAGTCTATTCGGGTGGACGCTATTCGGGATAATATGATATTATTAGAACCTGAGTTTTCTGCGAGGTTTTGAATTCCAATGCTTCTTTTTAAAGGAGATGGAAGGAAAAGGTGCCAAAAAAGGTTGACGAAGAAATTCGACATTTTAAAAAAAGAAACCCTCCCAAATTCCTTAACCACGCAACTTCATGTCCCGGGAGATCCAAAATTCCTGTCCTTGATTCGCAGAATACTTGGGGCTAGCGCTATACATCTTGGTTTACCCGTTAAGATCCTTGACGACATTAAGCTTGCCGTTACCGAAGCTTGTACCAACGTCATTAAACATGCATTCAAATACGACAATTCAAAGAATTTTAGCATCATTATTTTCTTTTCCAAAGATTTTTTTTGCGGAAATGTTAGTTATATTGATACGTCCTTTCATCCGGATGAAATCTTACCTCCGGATTTATCCCACATTCGAGAAGGGGGCCTTGGTGTTTTCATCATGAGAAGCATCATGGACGAAGTAAAATATTCCGTTGACACTCAAACCGGTAAAATAGTTCTTAAAATGGTCAAAAATTTTGTATCTTCTCAATAATTCTGGGTAAACGCAAATTGACTGTAATAATTAAAATCCTAGTAAGCGTTCAGCCATCAGCTATCGGTTGTCGGTTAAATAATTTCCTAGGTTTCTTGCTGAATGCTGACCGCTGATAGCTGAAGGCTTATAAAAAAATCATGAATTCTCCGCAAGCTTTTGCCAAGTTGTTTCCCAGGTTCATTACCTTCGAAGGAACTGAAGGGAGCGGTAAAACCACCCAAATTCAGCTTTTGACTGATTTCCTTAAGAAAAACGGGAATGAAGTGATAATAACCAGGGAACCCGGAGGAACCTTACTTGGCGACGGGGTCAGGGCTCTCCTTTTAGACCACAAATACGGCCCGCTCCAGGGCGAAACCGAAATGTTCCTTATGCTTGCCCAACGAACCGAACATTGGCGAACCGTTATCCTTCCCGCCAAAGAAAGGGGAGCGGCGGTTTTGTGCGATCGCTGCGTACCAAGGCTTTGGGCGAGGGATAAAACCCGATTTGATTCTAAAACTCCATCTCGATATTATCGGCCCTTGTTTACCTGATTTGACATTTCTGCTTGACCTAGACCCGGCGATAGGTATTGCGCGTTTGAAAGAGTGCGGAAAACGAAAATTTCTCGATCGTATGGAAACGGAAGCGGTCGCCTTCCATCAAAGAGTTCGAGAGGGCTACCTAAAAATCGCCGAAGCTGACCGCCGCAGATTCGTGATACTCGATGCCTTAAACAACCCTGAAAAAATTTTTTCCGATATGTTACAATCTTTAAAAGGCAACTTGGAAGGCGGAAAATAATGGGTTTTCATTTGAACTTCGCTTTGCGCCTAGATATTGTACTCGGAGTAATCTGGGGGCTTTGCGCGTGGGTAATCCAGAATACGGGTCATCATCTCGAATGGAAGCCGTTTTTCCTTGCGGGTCTTGTATTTATCTTTATTACCCATCTTGTTGTCTACTATAAGATCATTATCCCATTAAAAAAGTTTTCGGAGATTGCCGACAACGTCGCCGATGGAGACCTTGCTAAAAGCGTTGACGCGATCCGATCGAGTGAATTGTCCGACCTTCAGCATAGCTTTACCAAAATCACGGCGAATCTTGTTGAACATCAGGAAGAAATCGGCAGGTACATGCAAACTATCGGGGATATCAACAAACAGCTTGAGAGCCAGGTTGAGGCGCTTTCCGTTCTCTATTCGGCAAGTAAATTGATGGGGACCACGCTGAATCTTGAAGCGCTCGTACGAACCCTGCTTTCGCTTACGATCGATCGGTTGGCGATTACCGGTTCGGCCGTTTTGTTGTACAATGATAGCTCCGACCAGGTAACCGTTAAGGATTTAACCGGGTTTTCACCTGAATTGTTCGGAAAGTTCAAGTTTTTTTCCGACCATAAAATCGTCACGGAAACATTCTCAAAAGAAAATGCCTGGAGACCGTCAGAATCGGAAATTAATTCGCTGACGTCCGAATTCGAAGCTGATTGCATTAGCGGGATGAAACTCTTTTTCCCAATGAAAATCAAGGATCACTTCGTCGGAATTTTTATCCTTGGCCAAAAGAAGAATTCATTCGATTTTTCAAGCAGCGAAATCCTTTTAATTCAGGCGATCGTAGGTTTGGCAACCATGGCTTTCAATAACGCCAGATTGTATGAACGGTCCGAGGCGACCAAAAACGAACTCGATAGAAAAGTATTTAATCTTATGACCCTTCAACAATCGGGAAAAGTTTTAAGTTCTACCCTAAACCTTGATCAACTCATTCAGATTTCGATTGACATGTTCTTGGAAACGGTTTATTCCAATCGCGGAGTTCTCATGCTTGTTGGGGACGACAATAACGACAAACTGGAAATCCTCGCCAGTAAGGGTATTAACAATGACGAGCTAAAAGAACTCGAAAAAGATCCCGCCGAAGCTTGGGCAATTACAACGCTTCAAAAAGAAAAGAAACCAATTTTGGCGCAGGAGCTTTCAAGTAAATCCATTTACCAGAGCTATCTTGCCCTCGATCGACCCCTGCCGTTCGCCGTTTATATTC
>JACPTH010000317.1:0-2344 GCA_016192885.1 bacterium
CTTTGAAGTTCGCAAATACATACTTACATTAAATCATGTCCTACCCGCTAAAGTCAATATATAAAATGCATATCGTCTACCTACACATTTTCTGTAAAAAAGCGGGTAAAATTTTCTAAAAGAGGCGTTATTACTAGATTATTAATTGTGGATAATTCTAAAATCTACCTACTCGTCCGAAACTCAAGTCTAAGTGAACGCTTACTAAATTTAGTTTATTCGTTGTGTTCCCTTTCTCGATTTGTCTTTCATCCCATGGTTTATGTTATCATGGTATCAATGAAGTTCGTTGATGAATTAACCGTTGAGGTGCAGGCCGGAAAAGGCGGAAACGGCATGATCTCCTTTCGCAGGGAGAAATTCGTTCCTTTCGGGGGCCCATCCGGCGGAGATGGCGGCCACGGAGGAGATGTCGTTCTAGTCGCCTCTTCAAATGTAAACACCCTTTATGAATTGAGTTTTAATCGAACCTATCGTTCTGAAGACGGCGAGAACGGGATGGCGAAAGACATGACCGGAGCCACGGGAAGCGAATGCATCATTGAAGTTCCGGTAGGAACCCTTGTTTACGATCTAGCTTCCGAGGTTCTTCTCGCGGATCTTAACGTTTCGGGCGCGCGGTTTTGCGCGGCCAAGGGAGGCCGGGGAGGGCACGGAAACTCCAGGTTCGCCAGCTCCGTCAGAAGAGCCCCGCGGGTCGCGGAAAAAGGCGAACTCGGAGAGCGGCGAAAACTCCGCTTGGAGTTAAAACTTTTGGCTGACGTCGGAATAGTCGGGCTTCCTAATGCGGGGAAATCCACTTTATTAAGCGTAAGTACTCACGCGAAACCCAAAATCGCCGATTATCCGTTCACCACGCTTGTACCTATGCTTGGAATAGTTAAACTGGAAGACGCTCCCTCGTTTTGCATCGCCGATATTCCGGGTTTGATAAAGGACGCTCATGTCGGAGTCGGCCTGGGAACTCATTTTTTAAAGCATATCGAACGGACCCGAATTTTGCTTATCTTGATTGATTTGTCCGATACCCCCAAGGACTCATGCATGGAACCCTTAGAAATTCTCCTTAACGAACTTAATTCCTTTGATCCGAAACTTCTGCAAAAACCGATACTTGTATGCGCGAACAAACTTGACCTCCCGGATGGGGCTAATCTATGGCCGGAATTTAAAACTTTAGTCGAAAAAAGGGGTTTCCCTGTTCTTCCGCTTTCATGCGCCACAAGCAAGGGA
Source organism: bacterium (assembly GCA_016192885.1). Taxonomy (GTDB): domain Bacteria; phylum Muiribacteriota; class Ozemobacteria; order Ozemobacterales; family Ozemobacteraceae; genus JACPTH01. The sequence continues at coordinate 1,234 of JACPTH010000317.1, forward strand.
AAACTTCAACTGATTCAACAACTTGCAAAGATGCTCGCGATGCGCCCCAAAGAACCCATGACCGAGAGCGAGCGAAGCTTAACTACCGCTGAACGAAATTCCCCCGAAAAACTCTACACCTATCTTGCCCCTTTTGAAATTGAAGAAACCTCGCCGAATAATTGGCGCGTTTCCGGCAGGGAAATTGAAAAGCTTGTACAAGTTACCGATTTCACCAATGATGAGAGCATTGTTCTGTTTAAAAGGAAATTAAAAAAATTAGGCTTTATTGAAGAACTTTCGAGATGCAACGGAATGGAAGATGATTGCGTAACAATTGGGGACTATGAATTTTCTTACCGGGAGTTTTTCATTTGAGGATCGGTCTCTTTGGAGGCAGTTTCAACCCCATCCACCTCCAACATCTCTACATCGCGGGCCGTGTTCGTGAAAGCCTAAATCTCGATGAAATTTGGTTTATTCCCGTTTCCGAACCTGTTCATAAAGATTTAAGCCTTCTTCAACCCTTTGAGGTGCGTTGGAAGCTATTGAATGCCGCCGTTACCGACCACCCGGGATTTCGCGCTAACGATCTTGAAAGAACCTTAGGAGGGCCGTCTTACACCATTCGCTTGATCAAGCATGTGAAAAAACTCTACCCTCGCGCATTTTTTTACCTTATCATCGGATCAGATTCCCTGGATGATTTGAAAAAATGGAAATGTCCCGAAGAGATTGTACAAGAGGTTCCCCTCGCGGTAGTTGTAAGACCCGGCTTTTCTTCAAAGGGCCCTTTGCCCGGGTCTCGAAGCGTTTGGGTCCCAGTCGATGAAAGTCCTATTTCATCTTCGCAAATTAGGAAAAAACTTGCAAGGGGTCATTTGAAATCCCTTCCAATTCCGAACAAGGTAATGGCCATAATCGCTTATGAAGGCGCTTATTCATGTTGGGGCCCCAAGTATTCCGGTTGGGTGAAAACCGTAAGAAACAAGCTAAAAAAGCTGCCAAATGAATTGATCACCCACATTCAAAATACCGCCTTACTTTCCGCAGAGTATGCCGCCGAAATGGGGCAAGACCCAAGAGCCGGATTTCTTGCGGGTTTGTCCCATGATATCTTTCGCATTTCCGA
>JACPTH010000317.1:2352-4879 GCA_016192885.1 bacterium
AATTTTTTCATGGTTCCCCCGTTGGAAAATCCCCGAGCGATTCAAGGGAAAGCCGGACTCGAAGCTATTTCATGGTCCGGCAGCCGAGGCTTTTTTGGGAACAATCATTCCTAAAATTCCAAGAAGTATCCTCTCAGCGGTAAGGTGGCACACGATTCCCCCCGCTCGCCTTGGCGTGATAGGGCGTTGCCTGGTTATGGCCGACGCGTTGGAACCGTCGCGAAATGATCCGATTCGCGATATCATTCGTAGAGGAAAATACGATCCGTCACAAAGATATCAACTGGTATTGGAGCAGAAAAAAGTCCGTCACCAAAAGCATAAGGCTAAATGCCGACCGCCGATAGCTGAAGGCTCACCATGAAGAGAAGAAAAATTTTGGGAACCCTTCTTGAGTTAATACTTCTTATTTTTAGCCTAACTTTCTTCCTCGGAATCACAAAAAAAATGATTTTTATTACCGTTCCCAACCAGGTTTGGGCGGTGGATTCCGGAAATGTTACGATCGAAAGCCAACCCGCGACACGCATGACTATTCTTTGCCTTGGGGTAGACTCAGTCGAAGGCTCCCATCGCACCGACACAATAATGCTTTTGCATAATAACCAGGTTTTAGGAAAAACTTACGCACTTTCCATCCCGCGGGATACCCGGGTTATCATGAACGGTAGAGAACATAAGATTAATGAGATAGTTGAACGATTTGGGGTTTCCATTCTCCAATCGCTGATTTCAGAATTAATGGAAATAAAGATAGACAGATTCGTGAAGGTCGATTTTCAGGGTTTTGTAAAAACAATCGACCTTTTAGACGGCCTTGATTTAGAAATTGAAGCTCCAATGAATTATGATGACAATTGCGCTAACTTGCACATTCATTTTAAACCGGGAAACACACATCTTGACGGGCAAAAAGCTTTGGAGTATGTCAGATTTCGCGCCGATTCAAATGCCGATTTTGGAAGGATTAAACGACAGCAGAGATTTGTCGGAGCAATTTTAGAGAAATTAAAGGAACCTCAAACCGTTCTAAAATTACCTAATGTTATTCAAGAAGGTTTCAAATTCGTCGAAACCGATTTGAGTCTCACGGAAATCTTTGCTTTGGCAAAAAGCGTTAAAGAAAGACCGCATCTTTTTCAGATGGAATCCCTACCGGGAGAAGCTAAATACATCAACAAAATAAGCTATTTTCTTCCGTACAAAGAGCAAGCCGTCTTATTAGGAGCAAGGTTTTTTTCGAATTTAACAAGCATTAATATCGATGCGAGTTTTTCAGTTAATTTGGCTTCGAATTCCGCGCGTTGAAAACGGCTTTATTTGATTTCTCGCTTCCCTTAGAGCTAATCGCCCAGCAACCTTTACAGGATAGAAGCGCATCGCGATTAATGGTTTTCGATCGTACAAAAAATCTTTTGGAACACAGGCAATTTTCCGAAATATCCCGGTATATTTCTCCCGGAGATCTTTTGGTTCAAAATGCTTCTAAAGTAGTTCCCGCCCGCCTTTCCACCGTTCCGAAGAACGGGAGAAATTCCTATGAGATTTTTTTTCTTCGCAAAGTCTCCGAAAATTCCTTCGAAGCTCTGGTAAAACCTGGCCGTCGATTCAAGATCGGGGCGATTCACGAGATTGGTGACGGGATTTTCGTTGGTGTCAAGACAATTTTAGACGGAGGAACGCGGGTCTTAAGTTTACGAAACCCTGTAGATATTTTAACTATCCTTAAAACGCATGGGAAAACGCCGCTTCCGCCATATATTACTTCCTGCGATTGCCCTCCGGAGCGCTATCAAACCATTTTCGCGCGGGAAGAAGGTTCTCTTGCCGCTCCTACCGCCGGTTTGCATTTCGATTCTCAATTGCTAGCCGATCTTGAGAAAAAGGGAGTTGTTCGCGAAGAATTACTTCTTCACATTGGAATGGGAACCTTCAAACCTATAGAAAGCGAGAACATTGAAAACCACCCGATGCACTCGGAAAGATTTTTTATTTCTCAATCACTCGCCGAAAAATTTTTGGAGGCGAAGGAGCGTGGAAAAAAAATCTTTGCGTGCGGAACGACAACAGTACGAAGCTTAGAAACCGCACTTCTCTCGAATGGTATTTTAAAAACCGGCTGGCAATTTACAAACTCTTACATCACTCCCGGCTACAAGTTTAGGGCAATTGATCATTTGATAACAAATTTCCATCTCCCGCGTTCAACGTTGCTTGTTTTAGTTTCCGCGCTTTGCGGGCTTGAAAAAACCCTGAATCTTTATTCAGAGGCGATTTCACAAAAATATCGCTTTTATAGCTTTGGGGATGCCATGTTAATTCTTTAACAACATGTCCTCTTTTCCTCAGACCCTCGATTGTATCAAGTTCCTCATCCTCATCGTCAATGGGCAATAAATGAAGGGTAACCGAGAAAAATGAAGAATAAGGAGTATTTTAGAAGTTAGAAGCGGCAAGGCAATCTCTTAACCCAAGGAAAAGGAAGAACTTAAGAACTGAAAAAACAAAATTAGGAAAATTTTGCTTT
>JACPTH010000318.1 GCA_016192885.1 bacterium
AAACCCAATGATAGCGCCTCCGATGGTCGAAAAAAGGGCGAGCTTAAAAAAAGAATCCGCTCCCTGATACGGGGTTCCATCGATGGAATCATTCCCCTGAACGGATGACTTAAAATCTTGGTTTTCTTCAAAAAGCGTTTCTTTTGAAGGTTGAGATGGTTCAACATCCGAGTCGGCTATTCCTTGCTCCGGTTTTTCAGGAATTGGAAGATCTTGTAAGAAGTTCCGTTCTCTTAAAGGCTTTGCCCTGAAAGAATCCTCAGGATTCAAGCGTGTTCCTAATTTTGACTTGGTAATTTCATCAGGTTTAAGAACCTGAATCTCAATTTCTTTCCAAAGTTCCACGCAAATTTTATTTAAATGAGTTCTTTGATTTTTCTTAAATGGAATTTGAAATTGACAGTGTGACAAATTTGAGGGGATTACGGTTAGTGATATTCCATCAGAATGCGGAGAATACATGATATTCCTTAGGTTAGATCGGCTTATCTTCGTGACATTGGGTGGTTTGTCGGCTTCAATATGGAAAAAATAGATGAAACGGTCCGAAAGGATAAGCCAAAGCTCCCCTGCTTTTTCAAACCCTTCCGAGTTTCCCAAAATTGCGTCCAAGAATTTCTCCCCCTCTTCGAGAAAGGGTGAAATTCCGTCTATGACGTAAATCGGGATAGAAAATACCGGGTCCATTTTTCACCTCCCATGAGCCCAAGGTATTTTACTTTGAAATTGCTAGTTTTGGGAGGTTTAATTTTAAAAAATTCTCGCAAAGCGCATCGCGAATGGGACTAATTAAGTAGATTATCGAATAATTTCGTGATATGGTAAGCAAAAAGCGAAATGACAAAATAATGAAAATCCAGGTTCAAAAATCCATTGACTCCTTGAATCTCCGCCAGCGGGAAGCGGTTGAAATCGCATCCGGGCCGCTTTTAATAGTCGCGGGCGCCGGTTCGGGTAAAACCAGGACCCTGACGGTTAAAATCGCGCACCTGATTGAAAATCTAGGGGTTCGCGTCTCCGAAATTCTTGCTTTAACCTTTACCAACAAAGCCGCGGGAGAAATGCGCGATCGAATGCGCCAAATGACTCCTGAAAACGCCGATAGGATTACGATTACAACTTTCCATTCTTTTGGAGCGATGCTTTTAAGACGCTGGCACGATCATTTTGGGTATCCGGCGGGCTTCACCATTTTCGATGATGACGATCAAGAACGGCTAATGAAGGCGGTGATTTCCGAGGTCGCCCCGAATTCAAAAGAATTTACTCCAAGGAAAATGATGAATTTCGTTTCGCAAGCAAAGAACGATCTTTTATTTCCCGATGAATTCAATCCCCCTCATTTGGCAAAAGACGTTATTCGCGCCGCTTACCGACTTTATCAAGAAAAACTTAAATTAAATTCCGCCCTTGATTTCGACGATCTGATTTTCGCGACTTACCATCTTCTAAAGGCTAACCCCGAACTTCTTTCAAAGCTGCATGAACGTTATTCTTTTTTCTTGGTTGACGAGTATCAAGATACCAATTTCGCCCAGTATCGCTTATTGGAGATTCTTTCGAAAATTTCTCAAAACATTTGCGTAGTCGGAGATGAAGATCAATCCATATACGGTTGGCGCGGAGCGAACATCCGGA
>JACPTH010000021.1 GCA_016192885.1 bacterium
GCCACATGTTGGGCAATATTTAGGCACAAAGCGGTCTTACCCATGGAAGGTCGCGCCGCGACAATGATTAGATCGGAGGCTTGAAATCCCGCCGTAAACTCGTCAAGTTTTTTAAACCCTGACGGAAGCCCGGTAATGGCTTGTTTATGCTCATAAAGGCGCTCAAGAAACGAAAAAACTTCAGGGACCAAGCGCTTCAAGGAGATATAAGGTTGGGTAATTCTAAATTCGCTTAATTGAAGTATCTTTTGTTCTGCGGAATCCAGCAAGCGTTCCGCTTCAGCCTGCGGGGCGTAAGCATCCGCCATGATGTCCCCGGAGACATTAATTAATCTACGTAAAATCGCCTTTTGCCTGACAATATTTGCATAGTATTCGGCGTTTGAAGCGGTGGGAACCGCGTTTAGAAGTTGAGAAATATAAGCGGCGCCCCCCGCTTCCGAAAGTTTGTTCATGGACCTAAGCTGTTCTTGAAGGGTTATTGGATCGCAAGGCTTTTGAGTCTTAAAAAGGGCGATTAACGCTTCAAAAATGATCTTGTTGGAATTTACGTAGAAATCCTCAGGTTGAACAACTTCGGCGGCTTTATTCATGGCCTCTTCCTTCAACATCATTGAGCCAAGCAGGCTTTGTTCGGCGTCAAGATTTTGAGGGGGGATTCTTTGTTGGAATTCAGCCATAAAAAACCTAAATTAAATGTAAGAAAAAAATTCAACGCCCCAATTTAACCCATTGGGGCGCAAAATTAACTAATCTTTTATGTGATCCGATAAGACTTGCTTTTTGTCAATTTCTGATCCAATTTCTTTTGAGATCAGCTCGGCAAGTTCCGAGGTGGTTACCGCACCGTAAAGTTTGCCGTGCTCTCCTGCTTTCTTCGAAACTCTTAGCGTCAGCCCTTCAATTTTTCCTGCCAGAAGCTTAAACTCATGCTTCTCCTTTTCCGCTTGGCGCCCCCATGAAACTTTCATTAGCTTTAGGTGTTTTAACGCCCCAGGAGTAGCAGGGACCGCAATGTTCCGCGGGAAAAGATAATTCTTGGCAAATCCTTCCGCAACGTTCTTGGTATCACCCGCTTTGCCAATGCGATCTAGATCACGAATTAATAATACTTGCACGATTACACCCTCCTTCAGATATCAAAAAAAGAATCATTTTCATCTTGATTGCTTCTTACTGATTTTGGCTTTCCTGGGGCTCGAAAGTCAAACCAGACATCGACGATACCCACCCACACCAGAATCTGATAAAAAAAAACGCCCAAAATGGATAAACCAATTCTATTTGGCCGTCCAATTTGGTAAACCTTGAAAAAATAAAATAGTACGGCAAACCCCGAAATAAAATACAATACTTGGCTAATTGCCAAACAATTTGCGCCGACAATTTTCAGTGCCTCGCTTAAGCCTGATGGGTCGGAAAAATTAGACCCATA
>JACPTH010000379.1 GCA_016192885.1 bacterium
CGGTATTTTTTAATAAGCTGATTCCGGCCCTATCGATGAAAGGGGAAGCTTTTTATAAGGCTAGGCGAGATTTAAACCAAGAAATTCTAAAGTATATTGGAACCACCCAACGCCTTGACACCCTAAATCTTAGGCAAAAATGGCTTCTTTACGGAAGGGCCATTTGGGATATCCCTTTCCCTGGCGCAATTCTCTATGGGTATGTTGCGTCTGAACCGTCTTACGTTGAAATCTGCAATAAGGAAGTCAAGAGATTTAAAAATCGAGGAATACGAGCGGGTGTTGGAAACTTTAAAGACGATTTTTTTGTTCCACCTTCGGGAATTAGCATAGAGGAAATTAAACTGGCATGGAAAACAGCTCAGGATGATAGGTTAGACGCGGGTACGTACAATGGTAACCATTGGTTTTTTGCCATGAGTTCCAAAGACGATTTGTGGTTTTTGGTCAAGAACCCCCATAAGCCTCTTCCTTGGAATACCCCTTTTTTCCTTATCGGATTCGTGATTTTATCGTGCTCCTTTGGCGGTTTGATAGTTTATAAACTTTCAGAGGGCAAATACTCGTTTCCAATTAGAATTAGATTACCGGTTTTGTTTTGTTTTGTCGTTCTTGCGCCTACTCTGTCCGCATTCATTTTAGGAATTGCTTCGATTCTAGACCAATCCGAGGTAATTAGGGATTTCACCAAGAAGCAAGGGTTGGAAAGAATTCGGGCTTTGGAGAGCGGGTTTTCCGATGAAAGGCTTTCAGTTTTAAGTTTTGCTCAAACTCTTCGAAATTTCAAGGGATGCCTTTCGCTAAATTTAAACCAAGTCGCCCTTGAGGTGGAAAGTGCGGTGCGAAGCGGAATCATTGAACGAATGGAACTTAGAGATGGCGCAGGCCAAGTAATCTTTACCACAGACGACCCTCAAGTTCATGGAAGCTATAAAGCGATGAATCACTTAGCAAGGAAATCCATTCAACGACATGCTCCTGCCCGTATGGCCAAAGGGGGAAAGGAAGTCCAACTTGAAGATGTGGTTTCGGATGACTTTTTGGCGATTGACGAAATGGGGGTTTCGACCATTCTTCAAAAACCAGGCAGATTGATAAACCTTCAAATGGCGCATTCTCCGGCTATGATTTTCTGGGATGTGTATCCCGAATTAGCGACCGGTCCCGCATTTTTTTGCATAGTTCAACAAAGAGACACTGCGACTGCAAATTATCTTCGAAAGAAATTTGAAGATGTTGCCCCTGAAGGACTTTCGGGATTATTGGTTTACGATTCGAACAAGGAGGTTCTTTTATCCAATCTCTCAAAGCCGCAAACCAGGGAACTTATGGGAATCGCGATTCGAGCTTATCGAACGGGAGGAATTAATTTTCGCGAATTTCTTTTGAATCAAAAACCTTATTGGGTCACCGCAAAAACTGAAGATCTTGTTTCAGATTATGTTGTGATGAGTATCGCACCCGTAAACAAATCTCTTGAAACCCTTGGGCCCCTTTGGATGCGGTTGATCCTGGGGGTTATCTTGGCGATCATTGTGGCGGGGCTTGCGAGTTATCTTTTGTCGGGTCTTTTTTTAACTCCGATTCATGACTTGATGGAAGGAATTCGCGCCCTGATATTTCGTCACTTTGAACATCAAATTCCCTTTAGAAGACCTGATGAATTTGGAACTCTTGCGGTTGCATTCAATAAAATGATCGGAGAAATGCGCGAGCAAGAAATCGCGAAAGTCGTTCAGGAAAGTCTTCTCCCAGATGTTATATCATTTCCTAATGGATATTCAGTTGCAAGATTCGCGCAAACGGCAAGTCAGTTGGGAGGTGATTACCACGACGTAACGCATCTTCCAAACGGGGAAATTTCAATCATGCTAGGCGATGTTACCGGCCACGGGGTAGCTGCAGCCCTTGCGGTTGCCATGGCAAAAGCCACAGTGTCAAGTTTTCAGGATCAACCGGACATGTTTCCCAAGGAAATACTTTTACGCATGAATTCAATGTTTTATGAGGAGCTTAGACCTAGAAGAAAATTCATGACCTGCCTTTGCGCGGTTTTAGACCCCGTTAAAAACGTGTTCCGCATTGAAAATTCAGGGCAGAATTTCCCCGCTCATTTCAATTTTGAGAAAAAGGCTGTTACAGAAGTTGAAATGATTTCATTTCCACTAGGGGTTAAAGAGAAACTCAAAAAAGCGGATGCCTTGGTTGAAATGAATCCAGGTGACGTTATGGTGTTTTACAGCGATGGCTATGTGGAATGTCCCGGGGAAGATGGAACGATTATCGGTTATACCGCGATGGAAGAGACTATTCTTCATTCGGCGTCAAATGCTAAGTTAGCTCAAGACATTCTTGACATGTTGATTGGTAATTTCAGGAAACATGCCGGGAAAATACCTCCAAATGACGATATTACCCTCTTAATTGTTCGCCGCCAAAACAATACCTGAATCCTTTACCATTGCTTTGAAAATCATTTTATGCTAGCTTAAATTCACCAAAGCGCCCATAGCTCAGCTGGATAGAGCGTTTGCCTCCGGAGCAAAAGGCCAGGGGTTCGAATCCCTTTGGGCGCGCTGAAAAAAAGGCGGGAGGATTAACCCCCCGCCTTTGAGATTTTAGCCTAGTTGATTATCTTTTTCCAAAACAATCTTCCGGATATAGCGTTTCAAAAATAACTTCTTGATGGTCATTTTGAAGGTAATCATTTCTGCGAACCCGAGGCGTTAATGAATCACCCGACTTGTCCCCCGAGAAAGTTCGCTGGAACAAGACGCTTATGGCGGCCCAATCGTTGAAGTCATTTAGCGTTTCGATTGCCGTTCCTTCACCCGGATTCAAATCCATGGAAACGGCCCCGTCAGTGGTATTACCGTTACCGTTGTAATCAACCCCAACGCTTCCCGCTCTTTTTAGGCCGGCGGGCTCGCTGATGCTGCCTTCATTGATTGCGCTCACTCCTGAACCATCGGAAAACTCCATGTTGAAGCTGGTGGTTTCCTCATTATCATGAAGGTCATCAAGGGGGTTACCGGAGGGAAAATATTGCTTGAAAAGCGAACCGCCGGATTGACCGTCTACATTTTTGTATCTGTACCAATAATATCGATCCCCCTCCTTTGGATTTCCTATGACCGGCAAACCGTTGATTTGGTACATGTAATTCATTATGCTTCGATAGTTTGGTTTGTAATTTGTGGCAACATCTCCGCCATGACTTAACCCTAAATTGTGGCCTAATTCATGCATAATCGTCGAAGCCTGTATGTTGATTAGCTTATTCAGCTTGGCCGTTGTACTAGCATTTAAGCCCCAATTCCCAAATGTTACAATGAAATCATTCCCCTTCAGTTCTCCTAAGCCTGAAGAACCTGCGCTTCCATCCGCGTTTTGAGAAAACCCGCTAAGGCAATAAAAGAAGATTTGCTTCCTCGCCATGTTCATATAGGTATTTTTATAATCGTAAATATTTGCCTTTCCGGGAGATGCTCCCAAAGTCAAAGTCTGAGCGTACGGAACTTGATGGCTTCTGTTTTCAAGCGCGTAATCGGCTGGGGTAACTCCATAAAGGTTTCCGATATCAAAATGAATGGTGTATCCATGGTTATTGAAAATCGTTTTTACCTTGTCAAGGGCTTCTTTTCTAGGAGTAACGCCCGGGTCGGAGGAATTCATATAATCGATATGTATGAAGATATCTTTTTGGCCTGTTCTAGCCCCCCAGTCATATAAAGGAAGCCCGGCGAAAGTCGAACCTGGGGCTTCCGAGGAATCAGGAATTCCGTCGCCGTCCCCATCAACGTCGGAGGAAACGTCATTTTGCCCGCCCGCCGTTGCAAACGATCGTAGCGTCCAATCGCCGGAGGCATTTGTATCCGAATTGTTCACATTTCTTGCGATGCTTTTTCCATAATCGGTTTCAGCGGAAGAAGGTAGAGCAACGGTCGAGCCGCCGCTCCATTCTGAAACCGTGGTTGGAGCGGTTACATCGCTCCCAAACCTGACGAAATCAATAGTCACCCCGCCTTTCAGAATCTCAACAAAACCATTTGCACCCCAGAATGGGACTGTATTCGGAAGTTCAATTAAATAAACGACCTGGGTGCCGGTGCTTAAATCATCATCACCCTTTCCGCGAATTAAGGCATAACCACCCGGAGCTAAAATTAAC
>JACPTH010000380.1:0-3953 GCA_016192885.1 bacterium
TCATTAGACCGCCAAGGGTTTTCTTTCCTCCGGTTTGTCCTTGATTTCCTTGGTCACCCTGCCCCGGTCCTGCGGGTGGTTGTGCCGGTGGTTCGGACGGAGGCGCCGGTGGCTCGGACGGAGGCGCCGGTGGTTCGGACGGAGGCGCCGGTGGCTCGGACGGAGGCGCAGGTGGTTCGGACGGAGGTGCCGGTGGTTCGGACGGAGGTGCTGGTGGTTCGGACGGAGGCGCCGGTGGCTCGGATGGAGGTGCCGGTGGTTGGGTTCCGCCGCCTTGCCCGGGGTTGTTGCCCTGTCCAGGGTTGCCGCCTTGCCCAGGGTTCTGAGGACAGTTATGCTTCAGATAGCGCCAATGACCCTTCACATGGTTTCCATTTTTATCATAATGACCGCAAACCCACACTTTATTTTTCTTCCCGGTCACGGATTTTTTCAACTTAACCCCGGTATCCATGACTCCATTCGCGATGTGGTCGCCGGCATGAACGATTTTCTTTCCGATCTTTTGGAAAAAGCCGTCTTTTTTGTGCTTTTTTCCGGGACTTCCAGCCCAGGCAACGGCTGAGGTAAGCAAACTTACAACAGCCAAAAGGATGAAAATCCTTCCAAACAATTTAGAACTTCTCATTAAGAAAAACCTCCTATAATGTATTTAAACTTGTTCCCTCATTGAAAAGCAATTCCTGTGCCATCAAGAAAGCGCGATTGTTCCAAGGATATCGCGTACACATGTTTCTAACATGCCAAAAATTCCTCACCATGTCAACAATTTTTCAACAGATATTAGAAGGAAAAAAAATGAACCTCTATTTTTCCTGGGGCATATCGCTTTCCATCCATCCCCTAAACAAACTTGAAAGCAGCCGCTCAAGCAAAAAAATTAAAAACAAAACAAAAAGGCCGAAAATACTTCCCGCTTGAATTTCAGCTCGCTTTGCAACCGCCAGGTCGCGATTCTCGAATGATTCCTCAATGTTCTCGCCTAACACGGCAAAGCCCGCGAGAAGCAGGAGGCAGGAAAAAAACCGTTCAAAATTACATATTACATTCCATAAGAAGGACCCGCGCCTGATTTCACCTCGTAAAAGAGGCCTTCTAGCCAGATAAATCGGGATAAACGAAGGACCAAAAATAAGAACTATAAAAGCCCAAAACAATTCTATTCCCTTGCGTTTTTTGCTATCGTAAACAACCCACGCTCCCATCAACCCTTTTAACCATGACGGCCACATAAACGTGATTTCTCCTTTCGCTTATGTTGAAGAATTAAGAATAACATTAATTTCTATTCCCATTTACATTAATTAAGGACTAAACTTTCTCGGGAAAAAGTTCCAAAATAGCGACGGCTACAGCGGCAATTTTTGTATGACTTAAGGACAGATGAAAACGGTATGGCGAGCGTGCTTCGCCGATTCTTTTGTACAAGGGCCCCAATACTACCTCCGGAAATGGGCGGTCCTTCAAGAGAATCTCTATTTCATGCCATAACATGGGGCGATCGCACCCGATGGCTTTAAATACGGCTTCTTTAGCGGAAAACCTGGCTGCCCATCCTTGGGAGTTTCTATTTTGCGATAGGCCTTCTTTAATTTCTTGCGGAGTAAAAATTCGCTCTAAAAATACTGGGCCATGTCTCTTGAGCGCTTTGTCAAAACGTTCAAGCTCTACAAAATCTATTCCTACTCCCTGGATCATTCAATTCTCGGTCAGGGTTTTGACTTCAAAATTGTTTCTTCCACCTTCCTTGCGGCAAGCCGAAAGGCATCCTCAGCGCTTTTTTGCCCCGTCAGGACCGCTTCCATTTCGGGGTTCACAATCTTCTCCAAGATGTTTGATTTCGTTACAATCGGGTTTGGGAGCGCGTGCTTCATTTGTTCCATGAAAACGAGGAGGTGTTTGTTTTCAAAAGACACGAGATCGTATGTTTTTAGATTTACGGGGATCTGGTTTAACTTTTTACACCATTTTGCCTGGCTTTCCGGGGACGTAAAAAAGGTCAGAAAATTGTAACTTTCTTTGGGATATTTGCTTGAATTGAAAATAACGACATCGGTTCCCCCAACATTGGTGGAGGTTCCGGAAGGCCCTTCAGGAATCAGGCCCACTCCGAACTCAATTGGAGAACTGGCATATTTGGCCAAATTCCAAGGACCCATTAAAATCATGGCGTATCTTCCGTTCAAAAACCCAGTTTCGGGGTTAACGGAACCCGCTCGCCAAGCTCCCGCTTCAACCTTGTGAGCTTTGAAAAGCCCTGCTTTAAATTCCATTGCCTTTATCGCTTCGGGGCTATTTAAAGAACAGGATTTTCCGTCTTCCGATATTACCTTTGCCCCGAATGTGTTGAAAAATGGCAGTGTCCACCAAAGAGTATTTTCCATGGCAAAGCCAAATGTTCCCTTTTCAGAATTCGTAAGCTTCTTAGCAAACTCAACGAACTCATCCCATGTTTTTGGAGTTCTTTCCGGATCGAGGCCCGCATCGCGAAAAAGTTTTTTATTGTAAAACAAACCAAGCCCCGTCGTTTGATCCGGGATTCCCCAATACTTACCATCAATGAAAGTTGTTCCGAGCGGAGCTTTTAAATATTGATCTTTAATCGAGTCGAACCCCAAGGTTCCTAAATCAACCAGAGCATGCTTTCTAGCGAGTTCACAAACGAACGCCCAATCAACGCGGGCCATATCCGGGCCGCGCTCCACGGTCAACGCAGTGCGAATCTTCGATTCGTGGCCGGAAAATGGAATCCGAATCGCGCTCACCGTAAAGCCCTGGTTCTTCTTTTCCCACTCGGAAATGATTTCCCTTAAAACGACTTCTTCCTCGTCGTTGTACGAATGCCAAAAAGCAAGGATTGTTTTCCCGTCCGGAGTTTTGTCTATTCTATCGTTGCATCCAACAAGGAAAAAAGCCCCCAAGATTTGTAAAACAACTAGAACAAAAGAAAATTTGTCTCTTTTTATCACGATCTCCTCAACTTTCAGGAAAGCAACTGAAGGAAAGGCAAGCTCCCGATTCGAAAAACATAAAAAAGCCGTCCGGTTTTTCAAAAGATAACTACGAAGCGCATCAGGTTCAACGCGACACATATTCTACATGAAAGCGGTTCTATTTTCAAAAAACTGGTAGACCCCGCAGCAATTCTCACTATGCGATCTTTTGCGGCTTTTTAGAAAATATTTGTCAGGATTTGAGCAACTTGCTTGTGTTAATGAGAGAATCGTTTGTTGGAAAAATGTGACATTCGCAATGACACCTTCTTCACCCTGTCGTTGCGAGCAAGGCGAAGCAATCACGCTTTTGAAAAGGGTTTGAGAATTTCATCGCGATTTTTGGGTCCTAGTGCGCCCAAAAGCGCGATAAAGCGCATCCTACGGAACTTCCCCAATTTCACTTTGAAAACATTTTTTTGAATGGTATCATTTAACGCAAGCTTAAGGTAAGGGAAATTCCGCAAAGCTTAAAATAGCGCGAAAGTTCGCTGATAACAGTGTTTATCAAAATGGAGGAATTCTATGAATGTCGGTGTAATTGGCTCCGGATATGTGGGACTGGTTACGGGTACCTGCTTTGCCGAATCCGGCAATGACGTGATTTGTGTTGATATCGATGAAGAAAAAATAAACAAACTTTCGAACGGAGAAGTTCCAATTTTTGAACCTGTGTTAAAAGAGCTTGTTTGCAGGAATTTATCCGAAGGCCGTCTTCGCTTTACCACGCAAATAGGTGAAGCGATAAAGCAATCCCTGTTTCTTTTTATCGCGGTCGGGACCCCCCCCGGCGAAGACGGTTCAGCCGATGTTAAATTTGTTTTAAAAGTTGCCAGGGACATCGGACGCCACATGGAAAGCTTTAAAATTGTAGTTGATAAATCGACGGTCCCGGTTGGAACCGCGGACCAGGTAAAAAAAGTTATTCATCAAGAATTGCTTTCGAGAAACGCCAAAATT
>JACPTH010000380.1:4003-8846 GCA_016192885.1 bacterium
GTTTTTAAAAGAAGGAGCCGCGATTGATGATTTTATGAAACCCGATCGAGTCGTTATCGGGTGCGACGATGTCAGGACCGCGGAGCTTATGAAAGAGCTTTATGCTCCATTTGTACGAACTGAGAACCCCATTTTGCTTATGGACGTCCGATCCGCTGAAATGACAAAATATGCCGCAAATGCAATGCTGGCTACCCGAATTTCATTCATGAACGATATCGCGAATCTTTGCGATTTGGTTGGGGCAAATGTTGATAGCGTCCGAAGGGGAATGGGTTCCGACTCTCGCATCGGTCACCGCTTCCTTTTCCCTGGTACAGGATACGGAGGAAGCTGTTTCCCAAAAGACGTTCAAGCTTTAATCCACACCGCTCAAAGCCTTTTCCATCCCTTGAAACTTCTAGAAGCCGTAGAAGAAATCAACCAACGCCAAAAGCGGACATTATTTGAAAAACTCTTAAAGATTTTCAATGGAAGCCTAAAAGGATTGACCTTCGCCGTTTGGGGTTTGGCTTTTAAGCCAAATACGGACGACATGCGGGAAGCTCCCGCTATTGAAGTAATTTCATCTCTGTTGGAAGCCGGCGCCTACATTAGGGTTTACGATCCGGAAGCCATGATGGAAGCCCACAAGATTTTTAAAGATCGAATTCAGTATTTGAAGAAGAGTTACGATGCGCTTGAAGGATGCATGGGGCTTTTAATCATAACTGAATGGAATGAATTTAGACGCCCCGATTTCGAGCGGATGAAAACCTTGATGAAAAGAAACTTAATTTTGGACGGTCGAAACATTTACGATCCTGTCAGGATGGATACCCTAGGTTTTGAATATCATTCAATTGGAAGACCGGTTTTGGGCAAATCCGAATGGAATTTAGTTCGGTAGTTTTGGAACAAAAACATATTTTATGCGAGGGTAAAAAATGAAAGTAATTCTTCCGGTTGCGGGTAAAGGCACTCGCTTGCGTCCGCACACATTTACGAAACCAAAATCATTGGTTCCGGTGGCGGGAAAGACGGTTCTTGAGCATATGCTAAATAACGTTACAACTCTCCAAGCCGAAGAATACATTTTTATAACAGATGAAAATGGCTACATCGTGGAAAACTTCGTAAATCAACACTATCCTAATCTTCGAACGACTTACATCCTTCAAGAACAACTTCTTGGGCCCGCGCACGCGGTATGGCTTGCATCCAAGCGGATTCAACCCAAAGATGAAGTTTTGGTGGTTTTCAACGATACCCTGTTTATTACCGATCTAAATCGAATTCCCAGGCTTTGCGACGGACTAGACGGCTTGATTTATTCAAAGGAAGTCAAGGATTACCGAAGATTTGGCGTAAATGTTTTAAAAGACGGCGTAATTGTTGATATGGTTGAAAAACCCGATCAACCGATTAGTAAACTTGCCCAGGTCGGGCTTTATTATTTACGCGATGGTTACGGGTTCATGCAATACTTATCAAAAGCCATCGAAGGAAAAATGACGGTAAAGGGAGAATATTATCTCCCCGAAGTTTTTAAGCTAATGATCCGCGACGGATTAAAATTAGGCGCGCCGGAAATTGATGAATGGCTCGATTGCGGAAAACCCGAAACCCTTCTAGCTACCAACCGCTATTTACTCGAAAATTTTAGGCAGAGCCATTATTGCATCGAAGGATGCGTGGTGATTCCTCCGGTGGCGATACAACCTTCCGCGAAGGTTTCCCACTCGATCATCGGCCCTCATGTTTCCATTTCCGAAAACTGCAGAATTACCGACTCGGTCATTAAAGATAGCGTTATCAGCCCAAACTCAACGCTTGTCAACGTCATTCTCGAACAGTCCTTAGTTGGGGATTCGGTTGAGTTGACCGGCGTCGCGCAACGTATAAGCATCGGCGACTATAGCGTGATTGACATGGGAAGTTCAAGCGTGATTCCTCAAAAGTGAGAATTTTGAATTAAAGATTGCATCAAGGGAGTTTTTTATGGCGCAGAAAAGCGCTGAATGGCAAAAAAACATAAGAACGTTAAAAAAAATGCATGCTCCTTTGTCTCAATTGCTGAACCAAATTCCTGATTCTACTTCCCGGGTACGGTGTAGTCGGTCGAAATCCGGCGCGGCGACAATGGAAATTGAGGCGCTGGGCCGCACCCACGTTTTACATAGCCGTTATGACCCGGAAAAAGAGGCCAAGGACATTCTGGGAAAGCTGTCTCTTCCGAATCCTATGCTTACCTTTTTTTACGGGTTTGGGTGCGGGCACCTCGTAAGGCAATTCAAAAAAGTAATACCCGCTGATAAATGGGGTTTTATTGTTATCGTTGAAAAAGACCTTGAGTTTTTGAAAGCCGCTTTCGAGTTCGAGGATTTTTCGGATTTGCTGGATGATTCTCGCGTAATCTGGCTTTGCGGATTGGAAAAAGAACGCCTTTCTCTTGAAATAACCCAAATGATGCGGGATCAAGGAACGCAGTTACAGGTATATTTGAAAGCCATGGCAATTATTGAACACCCTATTCTTTGCAGGTTGGAAAATGAATATTATGCCGCTTTTACCCGTTCCCTTCAGTATTCCGCACAACAAACAATCATTACTTACGGAAACGACCCGAAAGATTCTTTGGAAGGTTTGATAAATATTCTAGGAAATTTACGAAACATAGTTGAAAAACCGGGTTTGATTCAAGCCAAAGATAGGTTTAAGGGAATCCCTGGAATTCTGGTATCCACGGGGCCTTCTCTGGATAAAAATATCGATCAATTAAAAGACGCCGAGGAAAAGGGGGTAATAATTTGCGCCGATTCCGCTTTTAAAGTCCTTCTAGATCATGGAATTACCCCGCACATTGTAGCCACGCTGGAACGCGTTAGCGAGACCATTCCGTATGTTAAAGGAATAAATCAGCGAATTAAAGATGAGGTATGGTTGGCCGCTTGTCCGGTCGTATTGCCGGAATTTTATGAAACTTACGGAGAGAACAGCTTCGTTGTTTTTAGGGAATTCGCTCATTTTAAATGGCTTCCATTCAAAAAAGGGACTTTGCTCACCGGTCCGTCATGCTCGAATATGGCGTTTGAAATTTTAGAATTTTTCGGATGCAACCCCATAATATTAGTCGGCCAAGACTGCTCTTTCCCCTCAACCGAAAAAACCCATGCCCAAGGAGCCGATGAAGCCGCGAATTGGACCAAGCGCGATCTTCCGAAGTTTACGCATTTTCAAGTAAAGGGGAATTATCAGGAGAATGTCCTTACTTACGGCCCGCTTTACCAATTTCTTCAGTTTTTTAACAAAGACGTTTCGGAGTACAAGGGAGCTTGTATAAATGCGACGGAAGGCGGAGCTTACATCCTTGGAACCGAAGTTATGACATTGAAAGAGGCTCTCGAAAAAAACGCCGCAAAGAAAATTCCGATTTCCAAGCTTATTAGGGAAGTCCTATCTACTCCGAAAAGATTTGAAATCATGGACGCCTACGGGCAATTTTCAGGAGTAATAAAAAAAACCCAAGCTTATTTGACTCGAGTCATTCAATCCTGCAAATTCGGGGTCGAAGGTATTGATGCATTTGAGCAAGAAATGTCAAAAAGAGAAATTAAAACTCCCGAAGACTTTCTTCAAAAAATGACCGAAGAAGAACTTTTCAAAATCGTGAGATCGTTGGCGACTCGTCGAGCGGAAGTTTTAACCAAGGACCCGCTTTTTTACCTATTTATGATGCACATCGTTCAATCATACGTTGTTTCAAAAGAGATGGAGTTTAATGAGCTTCCCTCGCTTTTCACCGATCGCAGAAAACAATTCCTTCGGATGATACGGATGCACAGGGAGTGGTTCGAAACCATTTCGCAACTCACCAATATTTCCTCGGAAACGCTTGCTAAAGCCGCGGCATTCATAGAAAATCGCGTGGATACGCTTAGACAGGAAGTAAGGGTATAGGCAACCTGTCGCCCATACCCCTAACCTTGATTTCCCGATCGGGTTTGGGGAATGGCGGTTAAAACGATAGCTGATGATTGAACGCTTACGGTTCTTATTCGGTTTTTCTAAGTATTTACTCCCAATTATTTTGAGCGCTCTTCCAATCATTCTTTTGCGCTTGAACGTTCCCGAAGAAAAAAAGCGTGAAAGCGAGGAATTAAAGCGAGAATGGCTGAGCAAATCTTCCAAGTATGTTTTTCGGTTTAGGGAAGAATCAAAAATTTCATTTTGGCTGGAAGAAACCGCAAGGAGACTAAAACATAACGTTCTTTCTTCAAAGATCCCTTTTGACGGGTTATCAAATTTTACGCATAGTTTAGTTTCAGCAATCCCCGGGTCATATCCGAAAGGGGTCCCCAAATGCAAGATTTGGGGGGTATTCATTTCGAAAAAAAATTCTCAACCGGATGCGGAAATTTGCCAAGATAAACTTTTGGAGAAAGAATGCAAAAAATTGGTGGTTTCGATGATGAGCGGATTGTCCCTTGATTATTCTTCCAATGAAGATTCCGACAGGGAATTTTCGAAATCAAACTTGGTTAAGCGCTTTAAAGCGGCTTTTGGCGAAGGTATTACCTCAAGAGTTTTCGATCAAGACAATAGAGGAATTGCATATAGCGTAATTTTTCAGGGAAAGCCTTACCTTCAACTTTGGGATCTGATTTTCCAAAAGCAAAAGATCGTCGGGGGTTTTATTCTAATGATGCCCGTGGGTTTAAATTCTTCCCAGAACGGGCCTAAAATTTGTTTGTTAAATTGGGCGAAGGGGCCCTTTTTTCCCGCCTTCATTCCTTTCCCGGTTCCGGGTTATGACATTTCTTCTTTTCCAATCGGACTACACCCTAAAATACGCAATTCAAAA
>JACPTH010000381.1 GCA_016192885.1 bacterium
GGGGTACATTTACGGCGAAAACGGGCAATTGCTGAACCCTTCATTTACCGATAACAAGATTCCAACGTCGTTAGATATGCCCGAAGAAATTGAAAGCATCGTGGTCGAAACTCCTCAAATCGACGGCCCCTTTGGAGCCCGCGGAGTGGGCGAACATTCCATGATCGCGGTATGCGGAGCTCTGGGAAATGCCATCCAAAACGCTTGCGGAGCCGATCTTACCCACATGCCTATCCGCCAAGAAGATGTTTGGAGAGCTTTGACAAAAAAGGAAGGCAAGAAGAAAAAGTGATTTTGTAAGCCTTCAGCTATCAGCCTTCAGTAAAAAACCGATAGCTGAACGCTTATGCATTTTTAACCCGCTAAAAATCGGGCCATCGAGAGTAACCGACTAAAAAAAGCGATTAAGGAAAAAACTAAGCCTGAGCTTTCTCTTGGGAAATCTTGTACAAATTTTTCATAAGCCTTCCCGTTTTTCTGGAGGCATTGTTCTTATGAATATAGCCGTGAGCCGCGGCTTGGGCTAGGCGTTTATACGCCCTTTTTGCCAACTCTTGTACTAGTTCAGCCGGTTTCTTTTCTTCAGCCGCAACAAGGGTTTTCTTTCTGAGGGTTTTCAGTTCGGATTTTACGCTAATTCTTTGCTTATTTCTACGCGCGGCCTTGCGGGCATTTTTTTCTGCTGATAGAGTATTTGCCATTTAGATATTGCCTTTCTACAAACTTAAATCTACTGATCCGGAGAGGAATTCTATCACAGTTGAATTGACTTTGCAAGGCGCATAAAACCCTCATGGCATATCTCGTCGGGCGAAGAATTGAGGTAGGGATCGACCGGGTCGCGCAGACGGCCTCGGCGATCCGCTTTGAGTTCGGTTCGCCCGGAAGGTCGAACCACATAAAATAAATCCCTCGAAGAAAAGAAGTTAATTGACGAAACTTTCATAAAAAAACCACATTCGAACGGTGTTTCAAAACTCACCCAGAATTTCCGGCGTTTGAGATTTGGCTTTCATTATCTTTAGACTTTAACGTTGAGCTCAGCTTTTTACTCAAGAGAACCTTCTATACTGGTTTCATTAGACCACTCCGAAAAAAGGCGCGAATATGTTGGACAACAAACCTCTACATCCATATTGTATTTACCTACTATCTTTAGCTGCCCTTGTATCGTTGAAGTTTCGAAGACCGAAATAATGATTTTGGGAAAGTCGGATAGCTGCCTACATTTTTCATAAAGCAGTTTCCGCTGGGAATCATTGAAATGTTCGTAGAGTTCCAATCTGGCCGATTGCGTTTCGGCATAGAATGACCTTGCCATTTCTATAATCTCATGATTTCTTTTTACATGGATTGCAATCATCAAAAAAGCATCTTCGAGCATGTCTTCAAGGGTCGGAATCCAAATAATTTTGTTTTCAACATTTCGATCTTCTTGAAAAACATTCAACGGAGTTATTACCCATGCCGGTCTGCTGTTTTCTGAAAGAAACATGCAGTGCGTTGGATTTATCCCACCATGGTTTGGATGAGGTGTTCCTACCAAAATTTGCGCGGTCAGTGTTCCCATTATTTCCCCCTTTCCGGAATAAAATTTCTAACATATCGCGTGATATAGGCCATTGAAAGATTGGCATCAGATAGAGCGCTATTGAGCCGTTCGATGTATTCCGGCTTTGGTTTTCCCTCGTGTACGGTCGGATCAATGTAAACCAAGGCCTTTTTTTCTTTACCCTTGTGAATTACGCAAAGCATGGCTTTTCCATAACCGCCTGAATCTACGCCTTCACATTTATCGAGTGTGGATTCATCGGATGCCGAAATCTCATATAAAATCCCCTCCACTGCATCTTTGTTCGATATCACTACGTTGGCAAACCCACGCGAGGAGATGATCCATCTATAACCGGACAATCGAGCAATGCCGATTTTTCTGCTGTCTGGGCACCTTTTGATTATTTGGGTTTCCCACATGTTTGACCCATATGCAAAATAGTATTTCATTGTGCTCAACGCCTTTCGGCATCAAAGATCGAAACAGAAGCCAAAACGGGTCTTTATCCCCAGATCCGAATGGGTGCTCAACGCCTTTCGGCATCAAAGATCGAAACAGAAGCCAAAACGGGTCTTTATCCCCAGATCCGAATGGGTGCTCAACGCCTTTCGGCATCAAAGATCGAA
>JACPTH010000382.1:0-2679 GCA_016192885.1 bacterium
ACTCGAAAGATTGTTTTGGATTGCGCCATGCGCTTTGGTTTTATTCCTAAAAGCAACCAGTAGATCAAAAAATGCGGCGAGCGAGAACTTTTTTGGGACCCCTTCATTTTTCTTTCCGAGGAAAATCTGAATCTCGTGAAAGCTCCTTGTCAACTCCAGGGGTTGCTCGTTTGGAATGGTCAAAGAAAGGATCTCAGGAATGGGTACGTTTCCGGCTTCTCCAAGGCATTTTGGAATTGAATGTAGCACCTGGCACCAATGGCCTAGGGATGGTTTAACTAAGCCCGTCAAAACCTTTTCTGGAACATCAATGTTTCGTTTCTCTCGGATATGAAACAACGACCCGAGAGTGAGTGATGCAAGAAAGCGAAGCGTTACTTCAAACAGATTTCCTAGCTGGATAAAATGGGCAATAGGGTCGGAAGTTTCGTCAAGCTTGTGGATTATTACGGAGATTGGAAAGGGGTATTTCAAAGAGGCACTCGATCTCAATTTCTGCTTTATGGGCAACTTGCAAAATTACTCGAAATATTTTTGCAAGACCCTCTTATGAAAACAGTGCGGCGCAACCCGACAAGCAAGGTTGCGCCGCTTGGTTTTTTGCTAAATATTATTCAACCACTATTACGGGGACTTGTACTGTGCCTTGCCCGTGGCACCAAGTGCAGCGTTCGCGGCCAGTACCGTTGCACCTGTGGCACGGCGTGTGAATCGGCGTTCCATTTGGCCCGCCCCCGACCCAGATCCAACCCGACCCGCTGCAGGTCGTACAAACGGTGGACCCCATTCCATGGCAATATTCGCAAGGACCCCACTTGGTATCAATTCGAAACCCTGCTTGGGATTCGGTAGAATACCTCGCAGTTTCGTCGCTCTGTTTGACAGCCCACAAGTAATGATGGCCTACTCGAAGATCGCCTTCATCCATTTGGCATTTCGTGGAATTCAAAATAAGCCTTTCCCAAACGGTTTTACCGTTACCTCGATCGAGTAGGGTAATTGCGGTATACTTCCCGAGGCCATTCCATTTAAAATTTGGAATGGAAGAACCGCCGTTAACCCACAGGCCTGTCGGAGAATCAGGAGCATCGCCAGGAAGAGGTTGAGAAGCGCCTTCAAGAGTTACGGCTAAACTTCCTTTGCCGGTCCAGAGGGTGGCTTTAGGTAATCTAACTTTAACATAGTAATAGTTGGGTTTAAATTCTTCTCGTTCTATCACTAATTTCCCGGATAGAGCTAAGGTTCTCTTAGCGAAAAACAGGTTTTTCATTGCCCAACCATCCGGAAGATCGACACGATGCTCCCAACTTTTGCTGGATTCACCAAAACCCAGTTTATGTTCGAAACTCTGCGAAATTGTTTCGCCGTAAGCCCAGGAAGTAAAAGTACAGCAGATTAAAGAAACCGCCAGGATTCCGAAAAGGCCATGGAACTTACCAATTCTTACCATTTTCTCACCTCAATGCAATTTTACTGAAACTCTAATTATCCATCGTACCACTTTAAGCGGGAAGAAAGATGTTCATCAAGGATTTTCTTTAAAGCCTTTTGGGAATTGAATTTTTAACGCGGCTGTTACACAAAATATACTTTAATAAACATCCTCCAAATAACAACGCGTTATGGCATCCTATCCATGTTCTTAACTTGCGGGGTTGGGATTAACAGAAAGCTTCTCCTGAACATACTTAAAAAGAAGCGCCCATTCGCCTTGGTTTTTCGTCAATTCAACAACTTTTTGAAAAAAAACCTTTGCTTCTTCGCTCCTTCCCTTTTTTGCCAAAATTTCGGCCTTGGTGCATAAGGCGGGGGGATATTTGGGATCTTCTTGGAGAGTCAATTCTATCTCGGAAAGAGCTTCATCACATCGATTTAGTTGTAGCAAAGCATCGCAATAATTATTCCTTGCCCGCGAATCTTTGGGTTTAAATTTCAGGGTAATTGCCCATTCTTTCGCGGCGGTTTCATAGTCATTTAGATCGTAACTTGAGTTGGCAAGGTTATAGTGAAAATCCGGATCGTCGGGGGAAATGGAAATCGCTTTTTGGAATTCTTCGATGGCAAGATGAAATTGACTGGTTTGGTGGAAACACAACCCTAGGTAGCTGTGAGCATCAGCGGCTTTGGGGTTGATTCGAATTACCTCTGAAAGGGCCCGAATTGCTTCTTTAAAAAAACCTTTTTGCTGATAATGATACCCGAGATTAAAATAGGCATGTTCAAAATCGGGTTTTTCCTCAATGGCTAGATGCCAATAGTGAATTGCTTTCTCATGTTGATCAAGTTTGTAATAAGTATTCCCGAGATTATAAAGGGCTTTATAATACTTCGGTGAAATATCAAGAGCTTTTTGGTACTGTTCTATAGCTTCCTTATACATTTGGGAACTGAAAAAATAGTTCCCAAACTCCTTGTAAAGCTCCGGATTTTTTGGGTCAGATTGAATCTGTTTTGTGAATATCTCAATATTCTTATCTGTTTGCGAGTTTTTTGTTAGGTCGGTTGGCATAAGTTACCTCGGATTTAATATTTTTTTGTAGCATTTTAGTTTATTCTTAAAGTGTTGACAAGGCTATGACAAATGAAAAATATAAGCAACTCGAAACGTTTTACGCCGATTGCCCCGGAATCTTCGATTTTAAATTCGTTTATCCCCAAAGCTGGTCAAGGCTGTAAGCG
>JACPTH010000382.1:2750-10714 GCA_016192885.1 bacterium
TCTAACGGGAAATCCGCATAGATTATCCCCGTTAAATTAAGAAAACCGTCCTTTTTTTAGTATCCCTGCCTTTTCAAGAAATTTGGCGTTTTCTAACTTGGCGGAAATCAACGACTTAAATGCGAATGGAAAAACACTTGAATCATCGATTGTAAAATCTATGGCATTATTTCTTAAATCAAAAAATTTCGGCTGTACAAAACTCTGCGAACTGGGGAAACCCCAGGTTTGCCGGCCCTTCAATGGGTAATCGGAATCAAAATTGGCCATTATTTTGTCATTTGGGCGAGTCTTGGTAAGCGCTTCCACATTCACCCCAAAATCCTCAACCAAACGCTGGGAAGGTGTGAAATAATCGCTTGACAAGTCAAAATCCGCAAGATAATATATAACTTGGTTATATAGATAACCAAAAGTGGAATCAAATTATCCGAGGATCTCCCGAGTCAAAAAAAACCGCCATGATATTTGGTGAATTTTATCCCAATCCTGGAAACAAAGAATTAGGAGCGGTTTCAGGCTTTAATGCCGCAATTGGCGAATTCGTCGGTACATTTCTACAAAAATGCGACACCGTATGAAATTTGCTGAAAAAACCCTCTGCAACCGACGATCGCTGCATAATAATCCTCGAAGGAGGGCAACATGCCTTCATTAACAAAATGTCCCTGCGAAGGAAACTCACTGGAAAAATTGGTCCAACCTGCGATATTGGCGCTATTGGCGAAAGAAAGTTCTCACGGCTACGGGCTTAGCGAAAAAATCGGAGCAATCTTCAATGACCGAATTGAGAACCCCAAAATACCTTCAATTTATAAAGCGCTTAATGCACTTGAAAAAATGGGGCTGGTAATTTCTCATTGGAATACCGAAAAAAAAGGTCCGGCGCAACATCTTTTCACTCTAACGCGGAAAGGCTTGGAATGTCTTTCAACCTGGGCACTGACCCTGGAAAATTACCATGAAAATGTAAGCCGACTGTTGAAAGTAATTTGTGAAGAAACAATTAACAAAAAAGGGACTTGTTGCAAGAAAAAATTCTCTCGGATCGACAAAAAGAAGGTGAATCGAATTTCCCTTTAAAAGAAGGCTCTTGCAAAATTAATCGAAAACCGCCAAGGATAAAGTAATTCTGCAAGGAACTTGATTCGGACAAAATCTTTTTTCGGAGTACGGTATGAAAAAGTGTATTTTTTGGGGTCTTATTCTCTGGACGATTGGGCTCACCGTCATGGCTCGGGCAAAAGCGGACCCACCAAATCACCGGCAAAGTATTTTGTTTCTTTGCACTGGAAACTCGTGTCGAAGCCAAATGGCTGAAGGTTGGGGACGATTTCTGATGGGGGAATCTTTTGACTTCTATTCCGCCGGTGTTTTGAAGAAGGGTTTGAATCCTAAAGCGGTCAAAGCAATGCAAGAAGCTGGTGTTGATATTTCATCCCAGACTTCGAAGCTGATAGCCGAACTTCCCATCCAGACTTTCGATTTTGTTATCTCCTTGTGCGAAAATGCCGGGGAGAATTGCCCTTTTCACCCGTCGAAAGTAAAAATGGTCCATCATCCCTTCGATGACCCCCCCGCAATGGAAAAACCCGAGGCTTCCGAGGAAGAGAACCTGAAAAATTACCGCAGGGTTCGAGATGAGATACGCGAGTTTGTTAAGGGAATTCCCGGGAACCTGAAGTGAAAGCACTTTTCAACATATCCCTCCCGGACCAGGTTTCCAGAAACCGACCGCCAACCACAAATTCCCCCCTAACTTAAATGAGGACCGTGAAAATACTGATCACCAAATTTAACCGGCTTTCGTCCGCTATTTTAGGTCCATAACCAATATTGAAGGACTGTAGGGGAAATTTATTGACATCTAAGAAAAGGGTGCTTAAGCTTAATCAACGTGAAGCAATATTAATTAGGGCACTGTAGCAATTTTACTGGAATAGCATCCAGAAAAGTCATTGCGAGAAGCGAATGAGACAAAGCAATCACATTTATTAAAACCAGATTGCTTCCCTAAGCTCGCATTGACAGTTTTCGGCATTTTCTTCACAGTGAGTTTGCTACAGTCTCTTAAATTAGGCAATTTTGGAGAAAGAAGAAGTTTTATGCGCGGGATCGTCAGGTTTTTTATTGTTTTGAGCGCATTTATATTCCCACAATGTCTTATCAGTGGGGAGGAATCGATCTTTGAGCTGGTCAAAAAAGGGGATTTAATCAAAATTCAAGCTCTTTTGAAAACTAACCCAATGAATGTCGATGCGAAAGAGTCAATCGAAACAAGAAACGCCGATATTCCCTTGATATCTGCTGCTACTCCATTGCATCTTGCGGCATTCCAAGGCTCCGCCAGTATCTCTGAGTTATTAATTCAGGCCGGCGCCGATGTGAATGCAACCGCCAAAAAAGGAAATACTCCACTGCATTTGGCCGTCTGGATGGGAAATGATGCGACGGTTATGCTGCTATTAAAAAATGGCGCAGCCATAAATCTACGCAATCAAATTGGTTTTTCACCGCTGGAACTGGCGATTTTTAATAGACGCGAAGAAATTTCAATTTTCCTATTAAGCAACGGAGCGGATGTTTGCGGAAAGGAATCTAACATGGGGGCAACTTCTCTTCATTACACGGTTCCGTGGGCGCAAACCAAGATTGCCGGAATCCTTCTGGAAAAAGGCGCTGATTTAAACTCCCAGGACAACGAAGGCATGACCCCTCTTCATTGGGCGGTTAAACCCCCTTTGACTTGGGTAGAAAAAGTAAACCACCAGGTTCCCATTGAGATGGCAAAATTCCTTCTTAATCAGAAAGGCATCAAGATTTTAAAAGACTCAAAAGGCCGAACCCCCCATGATTTAGCCATAGAAACAGGGCGCCAAGATTTGATAAAATTGTTCCAGGGATTATCTCCCTAAAGCTCCGTTACGGAACCTTGAACTTCCCGCTAAAAACCAGGGCAAACGCATAAAAAATTTTGAAATGGGCATTGCAAAGGCTAATCATCCTTTTTTCGGGCAGAGCAAGCTCCGCACCCTACGACTGAAATGAATGTGGGTTCACGCAAAATTTCGCGTTCCATTCTTCAAGCAACTTCAATCCGCCCTGTGCCATGAGATCTTCCGCCGCTTTGCAACCAATCGCTTCGGCTTCATTCAGCGTCCCGGATCGAGTGGTTCCAATATTTCGATCTCCTTGCGGGCTTCCAAGAAAGGCATGTACTCGAATTTGATTTTTTTCAATTTGGGCATGGACCGCCATGGCTATCTGGCACCCTCCTCGAAGTTTCTCCAGAAAAGATCGCTCGGCGGTTGCGGCGATTCTACCGTTTGGATCTTCTATCGCTGTAAATACGTCGCTTAGTTTACCAAGATCTTCTTTTCTGCATTCAATGCCTAAAAAACCCTGGCAAGCCGCCGGAATGAATGATTCTACCGGGAAAAAGTCCGAAATTCTATCCTGCCACCCGAGCCGATTCAAACCCGCGGCGGCAAGAACAATCGCCTCAACTTCGCCGTCAGCTAATTTCCTTAGTCGGGTGTCAAGATTTCCTCGAAGGTCTGAATAACTCAAGTCTGGGCGGAGAGCGGAAAGCTGAGTGCGTCGGCGCAAACTGGAGGTCCCGATCGTGCAGTTTTTGGGAAGCTCCGAGAATTTTTTCCCGCCCAATGAAATAAGGACGTCCCGTGGATCCTCCCGTGCGCTTACGGCCGCAAGGGCAAGACCTTTCCCCAATTCGTGAGGCATGTCTTTTAAACTATGTACCGCGATATCAATTTGATTCCGCGAAAGGGAGTCTTCGATTTCCTTAATGAAAATTCCCTGGCCCCCAACGCGGAACAAAGGAACGTTCGTAACGTTATCCCCAAGAGTTTTAACGATAACTTCCGAAAGCTGAATATCCGGAAATGCCGCGCGAATTTTTTCCATCACGAATCTGGTCTGCCAAAGAGCCAGTTTGCTTCCGCGTGTGCCAAAACGAAGAATCATGCTTTATTTATCTCCTTGCGGTTGAGGCTCACGAGAGGGGTTTTGGGAACCGCAGAAGTCCGGATTCCGAATAATTTCGCGATTGCCTCAAGTTCGGAAAGCTCCGAAGAGCTTTTCTCCTTAAGCGTTACGGTAGGTTGATGAAGCCATTTTGCCATCAACGCCCTCGTGAATTGATCAAATGCCTCAACGAACTGAGGGGGAATGTCTTTATTCTTGGAAAGAAAGCGATCGAATTCGTTCGATCTAATTAATTCGGCGTGTTCGCGCAAGGCCCGAACGAGAGGAACCACAGAAAATGCGTCCAGGGCAACCTGGAAGGCGTTCGTTTCGTAATCCACAATGGTTTGGGCTTTTTCGGCTTCAATTCTTCTTTGACCGAAATTCTCGTCAACCACGCCCTGAAGATTATCGATGTTATACAAATAAAAGTTGTCAATTTCGTCGCACCCTGGTTCAATATCGCGGGGAACGGCTATATCAATGGCAAAAATCGGCCTGAAAGGTCTTTCGGATAGCGCGGATTCAAAATCTTTCCTTCCCAAAATCGGTTTAGGCGCGCCTGTCGATGAAATGATAACATCGGTTTCAATCAACAAATTTGAAAGTTCAGAGAAAGGGGCGGCATGACCGGAGAATTCTGAAGCAAGGCTCTGGGCTTTTTCAAATGTTCTGTTAGTGAAAATTTGTTGCCCGATGCCGCGAGATTTGAGATGTTTCGCAACCAGGCTAGCCATTTCACCCGCGCCGATTACAAGCGCGGTACAGTCTGAAAGCGTTCCGAAAATTCGTTGAGCCAAATCAACTGCGGTAGACGCGATTGAAACGGTATTTTCGGAAATTTTTGTTTCGCTTCTCACTCTTTTCCCTACTTCAAGGGCTTTTTGAAAAAGGGAGTGCAANNNTTCCCGACGGTTCCGTTGGAAGCCGCGGTTTGATAACAATCTTTTACTTGATGCAGGATTTGGCTTTCGCCAAGAACCATTGAGTCCAAGCCCGAAACTACTTGAAACAAGTGTTGAATAGCCTTGGAATCTTCATATTGGTAAAGATAGTTTGCGAGCTCGACCGAAGAGTCTTGGGGAAGGCTGAACCTATCGAAGAAAATTTTTTTTGCGACCTCAGGTTTCCCCCAAAAATACAATTCAACGCGATTGCAAGTATTTACCAAGACAAATTCGATGGGTTTATCGCCAACAAGTGATGGTTGGGAAAAATCGGCGGAACAGAAGGAAGCAAGGCGCTCACGGACCTCGACCGGCGCGGAATTGTGGTTTAAACCTATTAAGATAAGAGGCATTTGAAGATTTCCTGACGCAAACAGTCTATTCCTTCACGCCTAATTCGGTCAACCGTTGATTCTGTAACAAGTTTAACGAAAAATTTTTCACGGTCAATATAGTTGGGAAATTTATTTTTTACCAGCGGTCTGATTTCTAAAAGCAGGTTCCCTAAATCAATTAAGGCGGGTTCTAGAGCATTTTCAAAGCGCTTTTTTACAAGTCTAGAAAGGGTAGGAGAACCGGATGAAGTGAAAGCGGCTAATATTGGAGAGACATACGCAACGCTTCCGGTGACGAAATCCGAATCATCGGGATCATCACAGCGGTTATAAGAAATTCCATTGGCTTTACAACCGGCTGAAAGTTCTTCTTGAAGCTTTGGTTGGTTTGTGGCAAGAATTATCAACCGAAAGCCGCCGGTTACATCTTCAATGGATGCGGGGCGTTTTAGGCAGGTAACCGAAGGTAATTCTTCAATTTCGGAAAGTATAGCGGGGGCTATGACCGTTACCTTAGCTTCAGATTCGTTTAAGGATCGAATTTTTCGCAGGGCTACTTTCCCGCCCCCAACAACCAACACGGGAATTCCTTGAATGTTTAGAAAAATTGGAAAATATCTCATGGAAATTCGTGAAATCCGGTGTTTGTCAAGAAGATAAGGATTACGGAACCTATAAATCCGAAAATAGCCATCGAAGCAATTCGCGTCCCCGCCCAACCTTTAAAACGTCTTCCGCCTATAATGGCCGCGAAAATAGCCCAAACTCCAAGTGCGGTAAATTGCTTTATTTCCCGAGGAAATATCGTTCCAAGTATTCCTTGTTCCCAGATTGCTCCAAAAACCAACCCAAAAGTAAAAAGAAGCCATCCGACATCGGCAAATCCGGAAATAAGGCTGTCAAGGCGTGCCAACGGGGGAAACAAACTTAAAGCTCTCAAGCGATTCTTACTTTTGAGTCTCCTTACTTCGAAAAGATAGGCCATTCCTGAAATCGCCGAGAGCAGAAAGAAACACTCTCCAGAAACTGAGGCTACAACGTGAGTTAAGAATATCGGCCCATGATAATAGGGGCCTTCCATAATCGAATCAACGAAACCTGAAATGACCATGAATATCATTGCCAATGGAAGGATGAAAACGCTGAAAATCGTTTCTTTTCCCCGAAGTTCAATGAAGGCGCAAACCATGACAAGCACCGCGGGAGCCGTCAAGAAAAGAGTTCGAATATGAAATACTTGGGTAGAAGCGGTTTCTTGAATCGTCATGGCTAAACTTGCAAGGTGACATCCTAGCCCTAGGAGCAAAGCAACGAACCCATGGTTGGTCATGGGTTTTCCGCGAACATTCTCGAGGACTCGGAAAACCGTTGCGAGGCCGTATGTAAAAAAAGCGAAAAGCAATAGAACGTTAATAATTGTCATAGATTAAATGCGGTTTCTGTGAGCAGACTTTCGCACTTTTTTTCAGGTTTGGCGAATTAGCTCCAAGACTTCATTTCGCTAACTAATGTCTCCCCAAAAGAAAAATAGTTATTAAAATTGCCGTCGGCAAGGCAACAATTACAATGCATCCAGTTCCTTTGATCACCATCCAATAGATTTTTCGGCTTGCAGCCGCCCTTTGATCGCTTGTCATAACCATCTCATCAACAAGGCGCGCGGCGACTTCACCATTCGCGGATTTATCAATCTGAATGCTTGCTTTTTCCCTGCCTTCTTCAAATTTACATCCTAAAATTTGGGCGAAAAGTTTGGCTTTCTGGTTGGTCGTCTGAAGATTCTGATTCGGATCGCTTAAAGGAATAGAATTACCTTTTCGGTCGACCAAGATAATTTTATATTCATGCCATATGGTATCATCGTTACTACAATAGATTGACGTCACGCCGATAAAAGCTATATCTTCCGAGTTTAAAAAAGGCGTTATCTTTTTGAACCAAAAAACTTTAAAGTGATAGAAAATTCTTTTCTCGAAAACATTTAAAACGTAGTAATTATCGGTGGCATTATAAAGAATTAAGCATAGAATTCCCATACAAAAGGGGAAATGCGTATATTCCAATAGAAACCAAGCCGATCGATCCTCGAGAGCAATCGCGATAAACCCTCCTGCAATTCCGAACCAGATACAAGTTAGCCAGAAAAGGACGGTTTCAAGGGAGGTTTCAAGGTCCGCCTTGATTTTTTCAATTTTATCGAGGTTTATTCCAGATTCAACCTGGGGTTCAGTACCATCGCTAACTTTGCTTTTTCCGCCATTTTCTGTTTGCATAACACCCCTCACACTCAGAAAATCAATGATTGATGGAAAACCCAAGAATCCCGGCGGCTTTTGAAAGGTCGCGCCATAAAAGTGACGGGTCTTGAAAGTAGACCCTTCTTCGCGCAAGCCCTCTTCGAATCATGTTAAACGGGTTGGTGTTATGGTTATGGAAAAACTCCATGGCTTCTTCGGTGAGTTTCTTAAATTTCTCTGGGGAAATCATTTGAACTCGTTGGTTAGGGTCTTTGAAGAATAAATCCTTGGGGTTGGTTTTTAGAAAATGGTCGATTGAAGGGAAGGGGTCTAAAAGGCCGAGTTGAACTCCCTGGTCAAAAAGAGCCGTTCGCGGGAATGGGTTATACACTCCTAGCCCGGCATAGTAAGGATTCACCTCTTTCAAAAAAGAAAAAGTCTTTTTTATATCTTCCTCT
>JACPTH010000383.1 GCA_016192885.1 bacterium
ATTCGCCTGGGAATCCATGGAACCAACCGGACCTTTTTCATTA
This sequence comes from bacterium, assembly GCA_016192885.1. Taxonomy (GTDB): domain Bacteria; phylum Muiribacteriota; class Ozemobacteria; order Ozemobacterales; family Ozemobacteraceae; genus JACPTH01. The sequence continues at coordinate 44 of JACPTH010000383.1, forward strand.
AGATCAAGAGAATCCATTGACAAATCAAGTTCTAGTGGTTCCCTTTCCAGCGGGGTTTGTGAATCACTTTCCCCGGACGGCAAGGCCATCCCACAAATGTTGCAGAACTTGTTCCCCGTTTCGTTTTCGAACCCGCATCCTGGACACCGCATATTGACCTCCGATAAGGACCAAGCGCCTTGAAGTAAAATATTTTAACGGCTATCTTGTTTAAACAATTAGATTACCAGAAAACAAATCTTTTGTCTTGGAATTTTCGGTTAAATTGGCAACCTAAATTATTTGTTAAACTTGGGAAATTCATTGATTTTGGTAAACAATCTGGGGAAACAGCGATTCTAAACATTTCCGGATGTTTCTTTCTCCATTTTTCAAGATTTCCTTAATTGCAGGCCTTAACTCACCGACATTGATTTGCGGGATCAAATTTCTAATGATCCCTAAACTCGATGGGCGCATGCTAAACTCATCAACTCCAAGCCCAAGTAAAATTGAAAAACTTGCCGGGTCCGCCGCCATTTCCCCGCATATTCCCACCGTAATTCCTTCGGCGTGAGCGTTTTCCACCCCCATTTTCAGCATCCTTAAAAAAGGAAAGGTTAACGGATCAAAAAATTCGGATAGTCTTTCATTGCTTCGATCAGCCCCGAAAGTAAATTGGAAAAGATCGTTCGTACCAAGGCTAATATAACGCGTGAACTTTGAAATCACATCCATCATAAAAACGCCTGAAGGGACTTCCAGCATGATTCCCCATTCCGGTGCCTTGGATGGGCTTACCTGATCCAGCGCAAGTTCCCAAATCGATTTAATTGTTTCAAGTTCATGAGCCATGGACACCATGGGAAAAATGATTTTTGAATTACCCTTCTGGGAAGCGCGAATCATGGCACGAAGTTGGGGAAGAAGTACATCAGGCCTGGAAAGTGAAAATCGGATTGAGCGAAAACCCATTGAAGGATTTGCTTCTTTTGGAAAAGTCAGGTACTTAACCGGTTTATCTGACCCAATGTCGATCGTTCTAAGCACGGCCGATTCCGGTGCCGCTTGGACAACTTGTGAATAAATCCCCTCCTGGAATTCTTCTGAAGGGAGATCAATGCTTTCCATGAATAAAAACTCGCTTCTAAACAAACCGATTCTTTGAATTCCTTTTTTCTGAATTAACGGCAGCTCTTCTATTCTGGCTATATTAACCCCAAGGCAAGGGACAATCCCGTCCAATGTGGTAACAACTTCAGCCGCGGAAATTGTTGAAACCGATGAATCTTTGGAAACTTTAATTGTTTCAACGGCTTCTGAAATCATTTTTTCATCGGGGGAAAGAATGACAATGCCTTTGTTCCTGGAATCTACAAGGATAACATCCCCTGTTCGCGCGACTCGCGACAAATTTACCAACCCAAAAACCGCCGGAATTTCTAAAGCCCCCGCCAAAATGGCGACATGGGATGTTGCTCCCCCGGAATCCAAACAAACACCCTTTATTGGGCCCTTGGAAAAGTCAAGCAACTCCGAGGGCGTTATTTCATCCGAAAGAAGAACAAATGGTTCATTTCCTATTTCTTTGGCAGGGCCTTCTAATCCGAGAAGATGTCTTAATAGGCGGTCACCCACATCCTGCATGTCTATTGCTCTCTCTCGAATGTATTCATCTTCAATTTGCATGAACTGGGAAACAAGCAAATTGATAGTTTCATATACTATGCTTTCGACGTTAACTAGCTCTTTTTTTAACCGCGTTACAATTTTTGACCCAAACTGAGAATCTGAGAGCATCAAAAGATGAGCGTCAAAAATTGCGGCATACTTTGATCCATGCTTTGCCAACGCTTCTTTCTGGGTGTTCTGGATGTCAAGTTTGGTCAATTCAATTGCAGCATTTAAACGCTCTAACTCCATATCGAAGGCTTCGGGATCAATTGACTTCTTTACTACTTCGAGCCTTCTTCGGTAAACATACGACCTAGCAAGTGAAATCCCTTTTACCCCAACAACTCCGTTCAACTTTAGAGGGAAGGCTGAGGTCACTTGGCGCTTTCCTCACCAAACCTACTTTCAATTAATGCCGCCATTGAGTCAACGGCTTGTTCTTCGTCCGCTCCATCAGCCACAATGGTAATTTTGTTTCCAGGCCCGGCCGCAAGCATCATTACTCCCAAAATGCTTTTTGCATTTACTTCAAGATCTTCTTTGACTAATTGAATGTTACATTCGAACGAGCTGGCCATTTTCACCAAAAGGGATGCAGGCCTTGCATGCAATCCATATTTGTTTTGAATCTCAACTTCTTTTCGCTTCATAATGTGTATTTGTTAGATTTTCATCCATTCTTTCATGATCTTAAATCAGGATTTCCCAATGATGTAAGAGGAGAGCTGAAACCATAAGCAAAAAAGAAATCATAAGGACGTCGATTTTTGCATGGTAAGCTATTGAAACCAGAGCAACAGCAAGGCTTGCTCCGATCCCCTGAACGATTTTCTCGAGGAAGAAAAAAAACTCATTTAATCTATGTGATATAAGAAACGGAGTGTGAAGGTTAACATAATTCGGGATCAGGAAGCACAAAAGCGTCAAAGTGGCATATCTTAAACCTTCTCTGACCCTTTGAATTTGGAATCTTGGGAGAATATGAATAACGTCGGTACCCATCTTATATCCTAAATTTATGCCTTTGAATCGAAGGATTAAATGAGGAATATTATACAAAATTAAAAACAGAATCGGGGTTATAAGGAAATTTTCAAATGCGAGTAACAGCGCTAATGCTGCAACGAAGGGGCGCCAACTGTCCCAAAATAAACCGTCGCCAATCGCCGCGAAGGCTGTCATAAGGCCTTCCTTGGTGTCGCGAATGATGTCTTCCCCTATTTCACCCTTTTGAAACCTTTCTTCCAGGTTCAAAATCACCCCCATTATGGTTGAGGCAAAATAAGGATTCGTGTTAAAATATTCGAGATGCCTTTTATAGGCTTCTTGACGATCTGAAGCTTCAATGTAAATTTTGTCAAGGCCAGGTTTTAGAGCGTATAAAAAACCCATATTCATCATTCCATGGTAATTCCATGACGCCTGCAGGAAAAAGCTGCGAAAAGCGATATTCCAAAGCAAAGTGCGGTTAAGAGCCTGCATGAGCTTTCCCTGATAATTTCCAACCTATAATTCCGGCAAGTAAAATTGCCGCCCAACTAAGAGCCGGAAGAATTGTAAAAAAAACAATTCCTCCAATAAAGAATTTCAGTTCAAGTTTGGTTTGCAAACATTTGGAGGCCAAAACGGAAAACCCAATAACCGGCAAAAGGCCTTGGATCACAATAAAACCTGTACTTTGATCAAAATTCAGCGATTGGATAAAAGCGCGAAGAGGCTCCACTCCAAAAAAAGTTACTACGAAGCAAAATACGAAGGCTTTTGAAAAAGTAAGGGTGCCCCCCGCAACATGTCCCACCGCTAAAGCGAAGACTTGATCTCCTTCAATTTTGCGGGTCACCCACTTTTCTATGGAAGTATTAAGTTTTCTGATCCAAATATCTATGGATCTTCCAACCAGGCCCAAAGCAACGGCAATAAGTAAGGCTACCGTGTTGCAAACTTCCCGAATTACGTAAGAGTCGGACATATGCCCCGCTGAAAATCCAAGAGCCACTGATAAAACCGAAGCCAACGCGGCATCCGGGGGTACGTTCATCCCCATCGGAAGCTGCTCAATCCACACAAGTTGAAGTATTGTACCAATCATTAATCCGACTCTTAACCCCGGCAAAATTTCCCCTAACGCAAACCCAAGGAATACCCCGGTCAAAGGGGCGGCAACTATTGGTTGCGAAATCATAAATTGCCATGTTGCTGTGGAATCAAGATCGACAAAACCCCCAATCAACGCAACCAATAATGCAATGTTCGTGATTTCAATCATTAATGTAATTCGAAATTTAATGAAGTTGTTTTAGGGATGCTTCCAGGTCTTTCAACGCATATTCCGGTACAAGATCACCGTTCAAAACTTTCTTCAAGCAAACTCCCATAGGTTCGTAAACTTGGCTCTGAAGAGGTAAGGCTATCGGAACGTTTTGTCCCCGGATTTCAAGAATAAATGGCCCAAGATATGGATCGTTTTTAAGTTCCGGATCGGAGTAAATTGATTTTCGGGCGGGAATCCCGTAAGTTTTTTTCGAAAA
>JACPTH010000328.1 GCA_016192885.1 bacterium
AGATTCTTAGCCAGGTTCAAAACCTTCGAGAACAGGGCAGGTTCTTTGAAGCAATTGATTTAATTGGGTATGTTCTAGAAAGTGAACCCCAGAATGAAGAATCCCTTTTGCAACTTGCCGAGCTCTATTCAAAAATCGGAAACTGGACCTTGGCGAATTATTACTATTCCATTCTTTTAAACAAAACCGTTCATCCTTCCTACTTAACCGGGAAAATTACCGCTTTACGCCAATTGGGGCTATGGGAAGAAGCTTCCCAATATTCAAGCGACCTTTTGGAGCACCAAAAATCTGATCCTCTGGCGATTTCCACCCTTGCTTTTCACTATTATCAAATCGGGGAGTTCCCTAAATCCCTGGGTTATTACGACCGGTTAAGCGCAAGCGATACAATTATGCTTCAAGGCGTTGGTTGGTGTCACCTAATGATGAAGAATTTTGATAAGGCGAAAGAGGTTTTTCATGAAGTTCTTTCTAAAGATCGGGGGAACCTTAGTGCATCTGAAGGGTTAAGAGTTATCGAAAGACAAAAAAAATAGGAAGTATTCGCTTCGTTTAGGAGCGAAATCAGGATAAAAAAATCACAGGAGGTTTTCATGAGAAGAGTAGTTGTTACCGGGTTGTTGTGCTGTTTAGCTTTGTTGCTAACCCACGGGGTGTTTGCTAAGGAGCAACCCAAAAAGGCGGTAAATCTTGACGCAATGGTCAAAGATATTGCACCATTCGAATACGTTTGCCGCGAATTCACAGGCCCATATACCGGCTTTCCAAAAGGCGAAGTGGCCTTCCTAGATGAGTTTAAAAAATCCGGAATTAAAGCCACCGGGCCGGAAGTTGCTTTGTACTGGAATAGCCCCCTATATGTAAAACCCGAAGCGCTTAAATGGGACATTGGGTACCCCGTTGCCGGAGGCCAAAAGAAAAAGGGAAACTTGACCGTTAAGAAATTTGACTTCAAAAAAGTCGCGGTTGCCACCCACAAAGGGCCTTATGCGACCACCTATCTGACTATCGGCGCATTGTATGAGTGGATTGCAGCAAAAAAACTCCAAACTGTTGGCGGCCCATGCGTCGAATCCTATATGGATGCCAACCCGGATAAAGTCCCTGACGATAAGAAAGTCACGGAAATTTGGGTTCCCGTGAAATAGTATTTTTTTTAAAAATGGGAAAGGGAGAGGCAATTTTTGCTTCTCTCTTTTTTTTACATGAAAAGAATTGAATTAAACCAAGTTTCTCCGCCTACGGGTTTTGTGACCCTTATCTTTACTGATGTCCAGGGGTCAACGGGTTTATGGGAAAAATCGTCGGATATCATGAGAGCTTCCCTTGGAATTCACGACCAAATCATGCGGGAAACACTGGAAGTTATGCGTGGATACGAAGTTAAAACTGAAGGCGACGCTTTTATGGTTGCTTTTTGCGATCCGGTTAAAGCGTTACATTGGTGTTTGACCGTTCAAGAACGCATCATTAACGCTGAGTGGCCTACCGAACTCATTGAATCAATCGATGCCTCCGAGGTTATTGGAACGCATGGGCGCAGAATTTTTTATGGTTTGAGAGTCCGCATGGGGGTTCATTCCGGGTTCCCCGAATGCAAACCGGATCCGCAGACCGGGCGAATGGATTACTTCGGCCCGATGGTTAATCGTTCGGCTAGAATAGGGGGAGCCGCGCATGGGGGACAAATCCTAATTAGCGGGTTGGTTTGGGACCGAATCTCACCCCATCTTTCCGACATTGGTTCTCCGGTTACCGAAGACCTAGGCGAACACAGATTGAAGGGCCTAGAGTCAACAGAGAGGTTGGTTGCCATACTTCCTTCATCTCTTTCTGAAAGGCGCTTTCCTCCTCCAAAAACCTTGAATCCCATTTTGACAAACCTTCTTCCAAGCGCTTCTTCATTCATCGGCAGAGAAAAGGAGATTTTTGAAATCGACGGGTTGATTTCAAGGAATGTCCGTTTAATTACGCTAACCGGGATGGGTGGAATGGGGAAAACTCGATTAGCCAACAATTATGGAACAACAAGATTGAAAGATTTTTCAAACCGAGGGGAGGGGGGCGTATGGTTTTGCGATGTTAGCGAGGCAATAACAGTAAGTGAAATTTGCGAAATGGTTGGTCGTTCCCTGCAAGTGCCTCTTTTCTCAGAAAAATCTGAGGAAACCTTGATTCGCCGATTGGGGAGTGCCATTGCCGAAAGAGGGAAAATCCTTTTGATTATAGATAACTTTGAGCAAGTTGTACAACACGCTTCTAGAACCATAAGCCAATGGATAAAATTGGCTCCTTTCGCGGTGTTTTTGGTGACAAGTCGCGAGGCCCTTCGCCTTCATGGGGAAGTCGTAAAAGAGTTATTTCCACTTTCTCTTCCTGAAGGGGAATCGGATCTTTCAAAAAGTTCAGCGGTTCGACTTTTCATGGAGAGAGCCGAAGCGGTTAGACCGGGTTGCGTAGCTACTATGGAGGATATGTCAAATGTCGGAAAAATAGTTCAACGCTTGGATGGAATCCCGCTTGCCATAGAACTTGCAGCCCCCAGAATTAGTATTTTCAGCCTTGAAGACCTTATGGCTAGGCTTTCGAGACACTTTGGGATGCTGGTTTCAGCCGTACGCGATTCTCCTAACAGGCATTTGACCCTCAGGAAAGCTATCGACTGGTCCTGGGATTTACTGGAACCATGGGAACAATCTGCTGGAGCGCAATGTTCCGTTTTTCGATCCGGTTTTGACCTTGAAGCCGCGGAGAATATTCTTGATGTTTCATCTTTTCCGCAAGCTCCCCCTGTTTTCGAGATCGTTCAAGCATTGAGAGTAAAGTCAATTGTTAGATCTTTTGAATCGGAGGAAAACCCTGGACGAATAAGGTTTGGGATGTATGTTACGGTTCAGGAATACGCGCGAGAAAAACTTCAGAATCTTCCGCAGAAAAATTCAGCTCACTGTCGGCATGCGGATTACTATGTGAAACTTGGGCGACTTTTGGCCCCCAGATTCCCTGGAGGTGGTGGAGATAAGAGGCTACGACAACTTTCCCTCGAAGAAGAAAATCTTAGGGCCGTTCATAAATGGGCTTTGACTCGCATGCCTCCGACGCGTGAATCGGCTAATCTTGCGCTTGAAGCGGTCTTAGCCCTGGATTCCCTTTTTACCACCAGAGGGCCGTTCCAGGCCAGGGAGGAGTTTCTCGATTCAGCAATGAAGACTGCTTCTGAAACGGGAGCAGACCCGGGTTTATTGGCGTGGGCATGTGAAGCTCGTGGAAGAGCTTTTCTTGTGGCGGGTTTTCCGCCCAAAAGCGAGGAAATTTACGAAAAAGGGTTGGTTTTTGCACGCCAAAGCGGCGATAAAAAAGCGGAAGCATTCTTGATGCGAAATATAGGTTTGAAGAAAATGTTTTCGGGTAAACAAATGGAGGAAGCCCGAGAAAAGTATGAATCCGCCCTTTCCCTATTGACCGAGATAGGCGACAAAACTTGCGTTGCTTCACTTCTAGGGGATTTTGGTTGCTATTGGCTTGCCCGCAGGGACCTTGAACGCGCGGTTGAATTCCTTGATAAAAGCCGCCTCGCAAATCGCGAAGTTGGGAACCAGCTTCTAGAAGGGCTTTCTTTGACCAATCTTGGTATAATTTATCAGGAGATGGGGCGTTTCGATCAGGCGGAAAACGCTTTTCTCCAGGCAATTTCCCTCGGAAAAGAACTTTATGACCGTCGTCTTCAAGGTTTTTCCCTTGGTTACCTGGGTTTTCTTTTCCAAGAGGAAGGTCGGTTCGTAGAAGCGATAAATTCTTTTCGCGAGGCAATCAATTCCTGCAATGAAATCGGAGAACTAAGTTACCATGGGTTTTATTTAGCAGCGTTAGGTAGCTGCCTAGCTTGCAATGGTTCCTTTTCCGAAGCCGACTCCATTTTTTCCTCTTTAAACACAATGAGGCAGGAAACTATCAGTCCACCCTTCGCTCAAACCGAAAAACTCCATTTTGGGTTGTACGAGGCTTGCCGGGCGGGTCATTTTGCCCGCATGGGGTTAGTTGAAAAAGCGATTATCTCCGCGAAACGGGCGCGTTCAATTTTCAGGGAGGCCAAAAAAGGCTCCCTCGAATCTGAAGACGTTAGATTTGCTCTTCGCCTATTGACAAAGGCAATAAAAGCGCTTCCAAAGCTGTCCGATCCGGGAATTCCATCTTCACCCCAAAAATAATTTTTGAATTTTTCGACCCTAATACATTGTTACATTTTCCTGGTTTCTATTTACAACTACGATGCTCCGTTCCATAAAATGGTATGATTCAATAAGTTCAATTAGGGAACAGGAGGACTTCCTGATGGCAAAGACCGACGAGTCCCCCCTTTTGTTCGGAGGGTTGAAGGGCTCTTCCAAGCCATCGCCCCTAGCTATTCGAGCTGGTTCTAAGATAGGGCGGTGGATTAATTTAGGTGTTCTGGTTACCGACAGCGAGGCGTTGCGTGCACGCAAAGCGGGCATGACCTTGATGGCTTTTGCAGGAGTGGCAGCGTCTTTTGTGCTTGGGCTTTACGAGATGTGGTCAGGATACCTTCCCGGGCTCCTTATTACCTGGTCATTTGCGGGGTTAGGGGCTCTGTCATTATGGTTTTTCCGGGTCACCAAGTGGTTTACCGTGTTTCGGTTCTTTCAATTGGCAACCATATTGTTTTTTCCATTTATTGTTCATTATTTGAAGGGGGGCTTTTCCGCGGGAGGGGCTTGCATGATATGGGCTTTGGGGTCCCCGATTGGGGCTGCGTTATTCCAAGGTTTTCGTAAATCGCTGAGTTGGTTTGCCGCCTACCTGGGGCTTACCGTGGGTTTCGCTTTCTTGGAAACTCATCTTGCTTCCGGAGCGCCACCACTTTGGGACAAAGGAAGCGGAATCCTCTTCGCGAGCCACATAGGTGGAATTTCCCTCGTCATTTTTCTTACGATTCATTATTTTCACTATCGGTTGAGGCAGGAACAGCGAAAATCGGAGCGCTTGCTGCTAAACATACTTCCCCAAGAGATTATTGTCCGACTTAAAAAGGAACCTAAAGTCATTGCCGATTCTTTCCCTGAAGCCACAATTCTGTTCACAGACCTTGTAGGCTTTACCGCGTTAGCTAGCTCCATGACAGCCGTTAGGCTGGTTGAGATTCTGAATCGCATCGTGAGCTCATTCGATCGCCTATCGTCACGATTTGGTCTCGAGAAAATCAAAACCATCGGCGATGCGTATCTGTTGGTGGGAGGAGTTCCAACCCCGCGTCCGGATCACGCAGAGGCGGTTGCGCGTTGCGCCATTGAGATGCGAAAGGTTATAGGTCAACTGGCGGGCACCGAGGGCCTGTTGCGCAAGTTCACATTCGACTTGTGGGGTGACTCGGTGAACATCGCAAGCAGAATGGAATCCACCTGTGAACCCGATCAAATCCAAGTTTCCTCGGAAATGCGGTCTCGCCTTGGGGACCGGTTTCTGTTTTCCCCCGTTCGCCAAGTTCAGGCTAAGGGAAAAGGTACTTTGCCTGCTTACTTTCTTCTCGGTGAGGCATGAAGGTGTATAATAACCCCCTTTTCAAGACCGAATTTTTTGCCCCATTTTTTCACATTTAGTCTTTTTTTTGTTAAATCCGTTTATTTGAGCCATCTAAATTTTCCTCGGAATCCGTATTATAATATGGCATTCTATGGTTTCAAATTCAACGACTACAATTAAACCCCCTAACCTGGATTTACCCTGGTTTGTAGTTGGAGGGTTAGTTTCATTTTGCGTGTTTCTTTCCACCTTGGCTCCAGGATTAGTATGGGAGAATTTTGGAGAAGATGGTGGTGAACTCACCATTGCCTCGGCCTTTTTGGGGGTACCACACCCTTCGGGATATCCCTTTTTTGTTCTGTTGGGATACTTGTTTTGCCTTTTGCCGATCGGGAATTTTGCCTACCGGACAAACCTTCTTTCCGCGGTTTCAGGAGCTTTCGCAGCGGGAGCGGCTGTATGGATCGTTCGTATACTCAATCGAAAGTTAAAACTTGACCTACCTGCTTGGGTTCAGTGTTTCATCGGAGTTATTATCTGCCTTGGCAGGACTCTATGGAGCCAAGCTGTTATTACCGAGGTATACTCATTGCATACGGCTTTGAATCTATTGATGATTGCCTTTTTACTTTCGTGGAATGAAAGAAGTAAAACGCAGTTGAATGCCTCAAAGCATCTTTTTGGAGCTTTCATTTTTTTGGGTTTGGCTTTAGGAGTCCATCTAACTTCAGCTTTTTTGGGGTTGGGATTTCTTTTCTTTCTTTTGGCGACCGACTGGAAAACTATTTTAAGAAAGACTTTTTGGGTTTACGTTTTAACGGCTCTCTTACTTGTTTTATTTTTGTATTCTTTGCTCCCGCTTCTTGCATCCCGAAATCCTCCGTTGAATTGGAGCTACATCAGATCGGTTTCCGATCTTTGGAACCATGTGAGCGGCGTTCAATACAGATATCGAATGTTTATTTTTTCCGGAATTCAAATTTTTTACCGCCTTACCAACCAAATCTTTCCCTGGTTCTTAAACCAATGGGGAATCGGAGGTTTTATAGTCATTTTGATAGGGGCGATTTATGGCCTGTTTCTGGTATTTCATGCGCAGGATCCAAAAGTTCGTCGAGTTGCTCGTCGTGGTTCGATTGCGTGGCTGCTTTTTTGGTTCCCGCCCTTTTATTACGCTCTAAACTACAACATCGAAGATCTTGCAGTGTATTTCGCGCTTCCATTTACGCTAATCGCATTTCTTTACCCCTTGGGATTGGCGGCATTTTCGGCTCTCTCGAATTACCTAGAAAGCCCAAAATGGTCGGTAAATTTAGGATTGTTGATTGGCTGCTTGATCCCGTTGAACGGCGTTTGTACAAATTATTCCGCGGTTAACCTCTCCAGAAATAGGCTTGCAATGGACTTCGGGAGCCAAGCTTTTTCTCAACTTCCGCTTGGCAGCATCATAATTAGCGACTATGACGGACGAACCAACTCCCTTTTGTACGAGCGGTGGTTAGGAAAACCTGAAAGAAAGGATGTTGTCGTAATTTTAAGATCTATGCTCGCGACCAGATGGTATCGGGACCATTTAAGGGAATTGTACCCTGACTTGCGTCTCTCGGAACCCGCGGAATGGGCGCTAGGGCTGCCTTGGGACGATCTTTGCAACCACATGGGAAGGGAAATTTTGTCCGCAAACGCCGATCGCCCGCTTTTTGTGGTAAAAGAAAACAAATTCATTGTTGGAAACCTGTTTTCAGAGATGTTCCACGGCCTTTTCCGCCTGAAATCAGAAAGAAGCGAAATAAAAGTTCCCGTGTCCCCTCCTTTTTTCAGCTTGAATTTAAGTTCGATAGCGAATTCCGATTACCGCGGAGACCCTTTTCGGCCGGGCGTCCGTGCTTCGGAACCAAATCATTACCCCTTTCTTGGCGAGGGAAAGCTAACTTCTCCCGCGGGAACACCTTTTTGGCTGAGCCCTCCGACAATTGATTCCGGAACGCCCCCGGTGTTTACCACATGCTACCAAGCTTCAGTTTCCGCGAAAATTCCCTTGATTGCAACTTTTTCGACCGCTCTGCATTTTGCCCTAGTGGGCGGGGTAAGCCGTACTGCAAACGGGCCTCTTGCCATAATTAAAATTACATTTGAGAATGGCAAGGAAACCGTTTTTCCTGTGGAAAAAATAAAGGACTATCGAGATTCTGATAAAATGAATTTGGAGTTCCTGGCAATTCCAATGATTCCTACCCTTGTTCCTAAGTTGTTGGAGATTGAAGGAGGGAAAGCTAAGTCTCCTGAAGGGTTTGTACCGGGAATTGCGGTATTTTCAATCACTCAGGAAGCATCCTCGCCGTCTATCGAAAAGCGGTGATTATTGCTCATTCTACATCCGCAAAGGACCGCAAAACCGCAAGACCCGCAATGATCTCCGCTTTTTGGATTCCAAAGAGCATCTTCCCTGATTGTTTCAACAATTTTTATTATTCCTTCTTCAAACTCAATTATCTGAGGTTCAATTGACACTAGGTCTGCGGACTTCTCAGTAAGATACGCAATGGCCGCCTCGGCGAAATTAAGCGACCCGGTTTCCCCAAGTATTCCTCGTCTAGCGGCCGCTAAGTATAGAGCCATTTGCTTTGAATAACCGGAATGGGGCTTAGGGTTGTAACCGCGGACTTTGTAATCAATTATTCGTATATTTTGCCCGATTCGATCGACTCGGTCGCTGAATCCATGAATGATAAATGGGCCTGACGGAGCATCAAGGCGTAAATTTACCTCGGCTTCCAACATCCACGGATCTTCCCTAGATACTTCCGAAGAAAGGTATTGAGTAAGAATGCTTAAACCCGCATTCGCAATTTGCTCATTAATTTTTCCTTGCAATGGACGGAGACGTTCAAAAATCTCTTTCATGGTTTTAGAGCGCAAATTATCAGTTAGGTTAGAAACTGGATTTTGGTGAAATAATTTAAGGGATTGATGAACCCAATTACCAAGAATGATGCTTGACGGAGGGGTTTCCTCTATCAGAGACGGAAGCCCCTTTTTCCGATAGAAAAATCTTCGAGGGCAAAGCTTGTACAAATTGAGATCTTCAAGGGAATAAACTTCTTCTAAAATTTGTTTAACGGACTCCACAGCGGATTTATTTGAAAGAAAACGGTCAAGCGCTATGATTTGACCGCAAACGATAGATGGGTCCAAGGTATTCTCAGGCTCCAGCGGCATCAAAGAAAAAATTTCTTCCTGTTTTCCAAGCCATTCAGCAATGATGGAACGCCACGCTTGAATTTCTTGTACATTTCCCCAAGCCGGGTTTCGCCTAATTTTCCCGGCAATCATTCCTAAAATTTCGTCACTATTTTCCGAACATTTTTTACTTCCGGAAACAACAAGCAATTCTTCCGCCCGGGTAAGGGCAACATAGTAAACCCTTCGAATCTCAGCTTCATTCGCCAATTTTTCGCGGTCATTGAAATCTTTAATTGAATCATCTTGGATTTTTTTGCCCTCTGAATCTTGTTTTACTACCAGCCCAAACTCTCTGGAAAACCTAACCCACCTACGATCTCCAACCAAACCACTTTTAACGAAAGGCAAAAAGACAAGGGGGAATTCCAAGCCCTTTGCTTTGTGAATGGTAGATATTTTAACCGCTTCCTGCTCTTCATACTTCCCTTGACCCTCTTGCTCTTCAATATCCGACAGCAGCACTCGATCGAGATAACGCAAAAAATCTCTCAGCGAAGTAAAAATTCCGTGTTTCTCGAAGCCGCGAACTATCCCCAAGAATTTTGAAAGATTGTTTTCCATGCGAACTCTTTTTAACTTGTGGGTTTGTAAGGTGAGGTATTCCCAGAAACCCGCTTCATCAAGAATTTTATAGGAAAGTTCTAGCACGCTAAGGGAGTCTTTTTGACGGCAAAGATTTAAAAACAATCTCCGAAACGCCTGCAATGTAGGAGAAAGTTCCTCATCCGAAAGCGACAAAAGATGGGTCATTAAACTTGATTTCTCGGACCTGCTCCTAAGAGCAAATTTTGAGATTTCGCTGTCGGATACTCCAAAAAGAGGCCCTGTCAATATCTTCACCAATGAATGATCGTGATTTGGATTTGACAGCAATCGGAAAAAAGCTACGACTTCTTGAACTTCGCTTCGATCATAAAACCCAAAACCACCTGATGTAACATACGGGATGTTTCTTGCCATTAACGCGTCTTCAAGAGCTTTTGGCATTAGCCGAATTGACCTAACCAAAATAGCCACATCTCCAAATCTTAAAGGGCGCTTCAACTTCTCCAACATCAGATTTTTTTCGGAGGCGGTTTGAATAAAATCAGCTATCATCTCCGATTCTTCCATTCCGCTGCTATCTTGAGTAAGTAGACAGGCTATAGGGTGAGGTCGAATAGAGGGTCCGATATGAGAAACAAGGGGGGGAGTCAAAAACTCGCCGGAATCGATGTACGAATCCGCGAGATTAAGAATTTCTTCAACCGATCTAAAATTCTCCTTTAAGTAATCAGCTCTGTCTGCTTTAAACGCGTTGAAAGTATTTAGGTCTGCGCCTTGAAATCGATAAATGCTTTGTTTGGGGTCTCCAACAACTGTCAAGTGTCCGGAAGAGTCGCCGACAATTTTTTTTATTATTCCAAGCTGTTCTTGGTTATTGTCTTGAAATTCATCAATTAGGAACACTTTTTCTGGGAACTCAAAACCAAGCTCTCGGCGCCTTAGAACTAGACTCCTTCCCCTGATCAAGAGATCATCAAAATCTAGGTAATCGTGCTCCGACATCAATTGAAGGTAAAAACAATAAAACCTGTGTATCCAATCGAGCAGAACGCTCTCAAATTGTGAGGGTGAGTGATTGCGCAAACCCCAAATGTATTTTGTACCACGGAAGAAATCGCCGGGTTCGAAAAGGAATTTCCGAATTTGTTCAAGAGCATCAGGAAGCGTTTCGGATAACTTTAAAGCCATTTCCGAAGCTAATTTTTCGCATCCTGTCACCATTTCCAAACCCTTCATTTCAATAAATTGTTCAAGTACGTGGTCAAGAAAGAGTTTTCTTTCGTTTCCGGTTAATATGGAGTATCCGTTGTCAACCCCAGCTCCAAAAGGGTCTTTCCTTACTTGACTTCCCAGAAAGGAATGGAATGTTGAAATCTGAATTCTCTTCAGAATTGAGGTTTTCACGGAAGAAGAAAAAATACGTGTTTTTAACTCCGCCGCCGCCTTGTTAGTAAATGTGATGCAAACGATGGAATTGGGATTAATCCCCATCTCAATTAAGGAGATCAAACGCCTAGTAAGAACTTCGGTTTTCCCTGAGCCGGCCCCCGCAACTATTTTCAGGGAACCTTTCGCCGGGGCGTTTATAGCGGCTATCTGGGGTCCGGTAAGACTTATTTTTTGTTGGTCCATTTACTCTTTATGTTTCTTGGTCGTCGGAACAACTCGCTGGGGTTACCTTTAATTGCTCAAGCCTTTCTTGACAAAATGACACAAATTCACAATCGGGTGTCCCCTTTTGGTTTAATTGTAAACAGGTTCGCGCATCTTTGTTTTTTAACGGCTTACAATCGAAAACCCGTTCTTGTACAATTCGTTCCAGAATCGAAGCGACTTTTTTTTCAAACAAATCGAACCTGCCTTCCTCAATAGGAATTCCCCAATTGGGCCCACCACCAAGGTTTAAAGCTCCAGATTTTAAAAATCCGATATCCAAGTTTTCGGTTTTTCTTCGGTACAGGTCGGATTTTAAATACAAATTAATAGCGGAGACCGCCATATTACCCATTGCCCTAAATGCCAGAAGATAAAGTGGTAATTGAATTTCCAGGGGCGAAGAATCTTCGGAAAAGGCAAGGTCCGCTAGCCGGTTCCCGCTTTTCATTTGGGAACCGGTTTTATAATCGATGATCCAAATTCCTGCGGAAGTTTCTACGAATCTATCGACTCGGCCCCTTAAATGAAATCCCCTAAAAAATATGGAAAAATCTTGTTCAACTTTTGTCTTTTCGGTGAAAGGAATCTGGTGACGATCGAAAACTGCGACCCGATATTTTTGAAACATCTTTCGAGCCTCCGATTCAAAGGCAAGCTTTTCGAGGAAAGGAAGAGAAAGAATTGTGGGTTCACCATGCTTTTTCCAAATTGCGTTCCATTCATCGTCAGTTGGGTTTTTCCCCATGAACCAAGGGTTATTCGGATGATGAAGGGCTTCAAGGCACGAATGCATGGCCTGCCCAAAGAGACTATATTTTGAATTCTCTTCTAAGGGGTCCTGAATTTTCAAGACAAATCTGAAAAAGAAAAGACGGGGACAATTTATGTAAGTTTGAATAGAATTAGATGAAAAGACAAAATCTTCTAATGGAGCAATAAAATCGATTTTTCCCCCCATAAATTTATGGTCTTCAAAACACTGAGATAAGGAATTTGAGCTAAGCGATTGGGAAATTTGAGATTTTAAAGCTGTCCTTTGCTCGGGGCTGACTCTCGAGATCGCCCCTCTTATTTCCCATTCCGTTAACGGCCTCTTTTCCTTCAGTTCCTCGTTAAGGGGAAGCCCGACTTCCGAAACAAACGGAGATGGGAAAGTTGGATCATTTCCCAACCGGCGCGGAAAGGTCAGAATAAGCCCTTCTTGCGCTCTAGTCATGGCAACATACATTAGCCTGCGCTCTTCTTCCAAATGATCGTCAATATCGGTTGGATAGGGGTTGAAAAATGGGACTTCTCTAGGTTTCTTGTCAAGAGCATTCTGAAGCATCTTTAGCCCTGAATTACCGATAAGCAAATTTTCTCGCGATTCCACCGGGAACAACCCATCGCATAAACCAGGAATCACCACGACCGGAAATGCAAGGCCCTTTGATTGGTGAATGGTCATTGAACGGACCCCATTGAAGCTTTCGGCTTCCGGTTCGGTCTCCAAGGTCGAGGCATAGTATAGAAGAAGCGCGTCAAAATCCTTCATTAATTCTGAAACCTTCACTTCTTCTCCTTTAAAATGCTTAACCACTTCTGAAAAATCTCCAACCATATTTCGAAAATGGTAAATGTTGCGCGCTTCAACAGAAATTGGATTTGCAAGAAATTTTTGCATGGAGAATAAAATTTTTGAGAGAAGAGAAAGAACGGTTTGCTCTTCAGTCGATGAGATGCAACGAATGGTTTCTAGGAAGGATTCAACCGCAGGTCTTTCCTTAATTGGAACGGGGGGGAAGTTCTCAACCGTGCCTTCAACAAGTTGTTCCAAAAGTTTAAGTAGGTCATCTTGCGGGCGAATAGCGGAAATAATTCGCTGCGCCCACATCTGGTCAATATTAAACAATGGGGAGGTAAAAAGGCGAAAGAGGTTTTCGCGAAATTTTTGGTTAGCCGGAATTGAAATTTTAAAGAGCGAAGAAAGTACCATAACTTCTTCGGATCGAAAGTATTTTAAATCCCCTAAAATTTCAAATGGGACACTCATAGCTTTAAGTGATTCAGCGATGACGTCGATTTGGAAATTATTCCTTACCAAAATTGCAATTTCTTTCGCCTGAAAAATCCTGGATTCCCCATAAATCAGTAAAGAGGCAATTTTTCGAGCAATCATCCGGGCTTCATCGACTTCATGGTCAGCGCAAAAGCAGTTTACAAAACCTGGCTTGTTGCATACCGCGTGCAAAAAAGCCTTGGAGATATTTTTATGGGAAAATCGTTTGTAAAGGTTTCCGCAAGCCTTAAGTATCACCGGGGCCGAACGATAGTTGTAACTAAGTTCGAATAGTCGGGGGCGGAACAATTTTCCAAAAGGGCCATTTTTCGCCATCATCCGGGGGTCAGCCCCGCGAAAGCGATAAATGCTTTGGAACATGTCTCCGATAACCGCTATTCTAGATTTTGAATCCTCGCCCTTTAACAAAGCAAGCAAAAGGAACTGGGCGGGGTCCGTGTCTTGAAATTCATCAATAATTACTACTTTAAACTGATTACGATAACGTTTAGAGGCTTCAGGATCCTTTAATACTTCCGTTGAATAGGCGATTAAATCGCGAAAATCAAGATAGCCCGCGTTTTCCCGAAAAACTTCATAGGACTCATAGATTCTGGTTAATTCAGAAAGTCGTTTCAAAAGTTCTACTTCCGGAATGCAATCACCCCAAACAATCTCTCTAATTTCGGAAGGTTTTAAGAGGTTGGATTTCATTAGGGAGATGAAATTAAGAGCTTCAAGCTGAAAACCCCGTTTGGAAAGAGATTTCCCAAAAATAGGAAAGTTCTCTTGGTTTAAACCCGAACAGATTTTGCTCATAAGAACTGCTTCTTTGAAGCTCGTAAGGAGTTTGAATGAGGGATTAAGCCCCACGATATGGAATTGCTCGCGCAGCAAGCGGCTACAGAAAGAGTGGAAAGTAGAAACCCAGCATTCATCGAAACTTTCGGAATAGTATGAAAGAATTCGTTGTCGAAGTTCTTTCGCAGCTTTGTCCGAAAAAGTAAGCGCGAGAACCTCTTTCATCCGAAGCCCGTCACGAAGTAGCTTTCCGATTAAGGCCGCCATGGTTCGGGTTTTTCCCGTTCCCGGGCCGGCAAAAACCAAGGATGGCCCTTTGAATCCTTTAATCACCTTCATTTGATCTGAATTTAATCGGGATAGATCTTCGATTAGCGCTTCCCAACCGACTTTTTTAAGCTCTTTTTTCAAGGCAGTTTTCAGAACAAAAAAATTGTGACTCCGTGTATTTTTTCACGCTCCTGAGCGATAATGGCCAAATGGCTTGTTTCGTTCTTAGCGTTTCTTAACTTTTGCATACAATCGATCGGATCTATCAAAAACGTCGTTGAAATTAATATCAACATTGCAGATGATATCGTATAGTTCAAGCGCATCAGAGAAATTTCCCGCACCCTCCAGGGCAACCCCAACCTTAAAAATGATTTCCTTCATCTCATCGTTCATTAATTCTCTATCAAATTCCAAAGTATCTAAAATTCCCTTTGCCATTTCAGGTTTTCCTTGATGGACGTAAGATTCCGCTAGAATTATGCCTACTTCTTGAATTCGATTAACCGCGAAAACAGGCGCTAGAAGCATTGTAACTTCATCCCATTTCCCTTGCTTAGCCTTCTCCCTGGCGTTTGAAAGCTGGGTTCCATCCGTTCGGCTCCCTATATCAGCGCGGCCAGGTTCCTTGGGCTCACCATAAACTTTTTCCGCTTTCAATTTGGATGTTGCTGCCGGAGATGAGATTTCTGATTGTACAGGTTTCCTTAAAACGGATACCTTGGAACTTTTTTCGACGGGTTTATAAGACTCATCCTGGGGGCCTGAAACTTCATCGGTTTGAAGGTTCGCGAAAGGATCCATTGTCGGCATTTGGAGAATATCATCTTCCTCAACTGCATGGGATAACTGGTCTTTATTCTTGGAAGATTCAGCCGATTTTTTCAGATTCGGTGAATCCGGAAATGTCCATGTCAATTATGGGCGGGGGCGAATTCGAATCCGAAATTAAGTCCATTCCGCCTTGGAGCATTTCATCAGAGAAAGGGGAAAATTGATTTTCACCGGGAAGGGCCGGTTCTTGTACATTTGTAACTTCAACCTCCTTCCGAAGACCCGTAACTATCTCCAAAAGCTGGGGGTTCTTTGGGTGCTTTTTCAAAAATTCCTCGTATTGGAGAATCGCTTCCTCAACCATATTCAGTTTTTTCATACACGAGGTGTAGACGACGTGAATTCCCATATTGGAAACGTCGGTCGCTAAAATCGCCATGCATTCCTGAATTGCTTCGGGATACAAACCTTTTTTGGCGAGGTTTCGCGCAAGAAGTTCCCTAAAGTTGGTTTCGTCGGGCTTGATTTTTAACGCTTCTTGAAGAACTGAAACAGTCTCATCGCTCATTGACTTATTCTGAACAAAAGCGTCCGCCAACGCAACTATATTCTCCTTGTTTGATGGCTCAAACTGAAAATAAGCGAACATGATACCCATTGATTCAACTGTGTACTGTTTTTGCGTGGCATAATATTTGGCCAGGAGAGGAAGAAACTCTTTGTTGCCGGAATTGTTCTTGTACATTGTTTCATAAATTGAAATAGCTTCAAACGAGATGTCCTTTGTTTCTAGGAAAGATTTGGAAAGAAAGCTGTGACCAAGCTGACTATCAGGGAAACTCGCAAGCAAATTTTTTGCATGTTCCTTGCATTTAAAGTAGTTCTTTAAATCGAAGTGGGCTTCAATACAAAGTTCGAGGATTTGGCGCTCAATCTGAATCGGGAGTTTTGCCCCGCGAAGAGCGGCCTCTCCAACTTTAACCACTTTTTCCAGATTCTTTTCAGCTTTTGCTTTCTTCATTTTTGAAAGCGGATCTCTTGAAAACCTTCCTAACCAGGGAAAAAGCATTAGGAGAAAAACCAAAATAAAAGCTCCGACAAAAACTCCAAAACCGGTAAGAACCGCTGTTTTATTGCTTTCATAAAAAAGCGTAATTTTAAGCTTTCTATAAGTTGATTGGTTTTGAACATATTCAGATTCGCGAGTCTCAAAATCCGCTAACCGCCTGCCGGCCTCTTCAAATTGTTGGTCGTCTGCCAGGATTCCAATGATAATCCATTCAACGTCTCTTTTAAGATCGGGGTCCGCCTTTGGGTTTTTTGAGTAAATCTCAAAATAGTCTTTTGCCTTTTTTAAATCAACTTCGGACCCAAGGGTGTAAATTTTTCCCAAATAGAAAGTCGCTTCCGAATACTTATCAGGGTTTTCTTCATACGCTTTTAACAAAGGCTCACGCGCCAAATCAAACTTTTGCTCTTTATAAAGAACGATCGCATCTTTAAAGTCTTTCCCTATCTTATTTTTTGCATCAATTTTTGCTTGAAGTTCCTCGCACCCAACAAGTCCGGGATAAATCTTCTTTACTTTTTGAAGATTCAATTCGGAATCACTAAGTGCGTCAGATTCAAACTTTCGTTTAGCCTGCTCGAACCAATACTCTGCTTCTTGAATTTTCTTTTTTTCCGGGTCTTCGGGGGGAGGGGGTTCCTCAGAATCGGAAGGCGGCTCAATATCCATAGGGTCCTTGGGTGTCTGCGCAGACACCATGGTTTCCGAAGCTACGGGAGTAAGAACCGAAGGGGAAGGTTCCGGCTCAACTTCGGGCTCATCCGGGGGTTGAATAGGAAGTTTTGGGGGAGGAAGGACCTTTATCGGTTCCGGAGGTTTTGCCTGTAGTTTCGGGTCTTTATCAGGTTC
Organism: bacterium; assembly: GCA_016192885.1. GTDB lineage: Bacteria > Muiribacteriota > Ozemobacteria > Ozemobacterales > Ozemobacteraceae > JACPTH01. The sequence goes on from JACPTH010000328.1 coordinate 16,788, forward strand.
GGGAAGTTTCACTCCTTCGGGAGGCTTTGTCGGGTCGTTTTCAAATGGACTTTCGGGAGGCCCACCCTTTCTAGCTTCTCCGGCCAAAGGCGTGAAGCGTCGAAAAAAACCGGGGTTAGGAAAAAGCTGTTTGGCGGCTTTTAAGCCATAATCCTTGTGATGATGCAAAAATTGAAAATCTTCCATAATGACATCCGAGGATGGGTCGGTTTCCAATGCCTTTTCCATCTCTTCGTAGCTCTGGCGGATGTTTCCTTTCCGATATAATAATTTCGCAAAAGTGTAATGAACTAACCCGTCTGAGCTGTTCTGAAGCGCGGGGTTTATCGCCTGAATTCCTTCTTCTATGAGGCCTTCTTGGAAGTTTACATCAGCCAGAACAACGTGGGCCATTGCGTCATTTGGATTTGCCCTTACCCGCGTCGAAACTTCCTTTCTGGTGTTGCCCAATAACTTTTTCTTTAAATCCGTAAGTTTTTTATCTTCTTCCTTATTTAAAAGCTCGCATCGCAAAAGTTCGAGATAAGCCTCCGAAAACATTCTTGCGTTCAGATACTTCTTTATGGCGGAGTAGTCTCCGGGGGAAGAACCCGCCAACAAAAATTTGGGGAAGATGAAAAAAATTAATGAAGTCAAACAAAAGCAAAAAAGATTTCCCTGGCCTTGTTGATAAGGTTTTCGAAAAGAGTGGAAACTAAGCATTTAGGATGATCATGCAAAATTCGGAATTTATCAATTTATTCGAAATGCCAGAAAATAGCTCCGCAACGGCCACTTCGAGGAGCAAATCGACGCGGCAATCTCTTCTCATAACTACGATAAAATCGAATTTTGCGAAAGCCACTTTAGTTTTTCAAATTACGCTTTTTCCGCAATGCTGGCAGTAATAATCAGCTTGACTATTGGGTTTGCTACAATGGGGACAAATAGTCTGGCCCTCAGCCGGTTCGGCGGGGGAGCTCACTGTTGCCTCTGAAACTTGGGGTGGAACTTCACTTTGCGGTCGATTAACCTCGGAGGGAGATTTAGATGCTGATGAGATCTGCTCCTTTTCCGCAAGTTTAGACGCCGCCGCAAAACCCCTTTGGAAAGCCACATTGTAGGGGTTTTCCCCCAGGAATGCTCGATAAATTTCTAAAAGGTCTGGGATTTTCCCTACCTTTTGGTAAGATTCTCTCAAAACGGAATGGACCAATTCGTTATTTACGTCAAGGGACAGAACTTTCTCGCAAATTTGAAGGCAGCTTTGTTGGTTGTTCAATCTCATTTGGACTTTGGCAATTCCCAAGAGAACTTCGGGATCTTGTTGTTTTAACTCCATCATCATTTCAAATACTTTCATGGCGGGAGGATCCGATCTCCCCTTCTGTAAGTAAAATTTCCCAAGCCCCTTTATCACATCCGGGTTATTCGGTTCGCTCTCCAACCATTTTTCAAGAATATCGACTCCCTCTGGAGCTAGAACCTTTTGGGAAATATAATGTTGCCCGAGTAAACCCAGCAAAGCGACATTGTTTTTCTCGGATTTGTACAAGTTTAATAGAACGGGCAAGCTTTCCGGAGTCATCGCTCTTCGGCCCAAGTATGAGAATCCCAGCCATTTTTGAGCTTCGCTATCTTGGGGATTGATTGAAATTAGATGCTTACATTCTCCGATAGCCCGATCGTAGGTTGCTGTTTTTAGATAAGCTTGAGCAAGCAACCTCGAAATTAAAGCTCCGTCAAAAGCCGAAATATTTGGAAGTTTCTTAACTTCGGCAAGTTTTTCAATGCAATCCTTGGGGTAATTTTTGTTTAATAGCGAACGGGCTTGATTGATTGCCGAATTCTTCCTGAACTCAGGCAATTTTTGGTGAATAATATATGCAATCCAAACCAGAAGCCCAACTACTACCAAAGGGATTGCGAGGGGACCCCATTTAAAAGCGGAAACTTTGTAAAGTATGTCGTCAATACCCGGGTAATCCGGATCGGCCTCTTTCACCTCATTCAGAATTGTGTAGGCTGCGGAATTGTTCCCCTCCGATGCGTAGATATTCCCTAGGATGAACTTCGCCCTATTGTTGTTAGGCTGTTTCACGATTTGACGTTGAGCCAGCGATTTAGCTTTATCAGAATCCCCGGTTTTCCAATGGCAAAAAGCTAAAATGCTCAAGAGATCAGGGGCGGGCAGATAATCTTCGGGAAGCTGGCTAAGAGTTTTTAGACATTCCTCGTACTCATTACTCTTGTACAACTCTCTTCCCTTATCCCAAAGTTGGGCTTGATTATCTACCGAATTGATTTTTTCCATCTGTTGGTCAACGATAACTTTAAATTTTTCAAGTTTCGCATCCAAAACGATGAGAGCCATTGCTCTACCGAAGGAAATTTTTGCATCTTTAAAATTCCCTCCTTGCATGTACCGTTGTCCCATGTTAACGAACCCTTCGGTTAACGCCATTCGATCGGCCGTACTTCGAGGAACCGGTTCGGTGGTCCCAAGTTTTTTCTTTAACTCATCTTCGAACGAAATAGCTTTTTTCAGAAGTTTCTTAGCTTCCGCGTGTTC
>JACPTH010000329.1 GCA_016192885.1 bacterium
GTGGAACCTCGGTTTCAGTGTTGAGCCCCTTTTTGCGAAGGGCGATTCAAATCGACCCAGGTGAAAAATGGTTGGGCCGCATTTTTCCTCTAGACCCGCTTAGCGGTCATCTTGGCATTCTAATTTCTCAACATCCCCCGCTTAACCCTCCGTTTTGGGAAAAAATTTCTTGGCTAACCAAGGTTTTGTGGGTATCCGCCTGGATTTTATGCTTGCTTCGGGTCTTCCTGCTTCAAAACTTTTCGGGTTTAAATGTTCGAGGGAATTTAATTTTCTGGCTTGTCGGATTGGCGGCGATTCCGTTTTCCTTAAGCATCGGGGCAAACAGGCGCCTTGAATCCGATATTCGATTCAATCGAACCGAGGAGATGCGCCAAGAACTTCTTCAAAAAATGGGTGGATTTGAGAGAGGAGTAAAGAAAATTTTTGATAATTACGCACAAGGGTGCGACGACCTCAAAAATTTCATTGAAATCAAGAAAAAGCTTACCGAAGCACGAGTCGATCAAGTCAATTCCCGGAAATTAGCTGATTCAATTTGGAATTATTTTGAGCAAAAAAGAATCAATTTGCTGGGGTTTTATGTTTTCGGAACAAATGGATTTGAGTTAAAAAGATTTTCTCCTTCGGTTTCCCAAGATTCAAAAAGTTGGATTAGATTGCTTTTTCTAAGTTCTTGGAACAATACTCTCAGGAATCAAACCGCCCCGCAAAACACCGCGGGAATTTTCCCATCCACCCCGCCAATTTCCAATGAAGTTACATTTGGGCGGGCTTTCCTTCCGGATATGAAGAACTCGTATAGAAGCGAAGAAAGCGGCCAGAGCGTAACTGTCGGAAAAAAGCGGGTTTTTATGCTTAAGCAGTTTTCAATTCGGGAGAAGGGGAAAGTCATTTTTCAGCTTTTCTTTTTTTGGAGCCAAGCGCCGTTGGTTCAAGAATATGTTAAGAATTCTTTGAATTCTTTTGAGAGTACGGGTGAAAGCTTGGGGTTGAAGATTAGAGCTTACCGCGTATTAGGGCCGACATTAAGGGAGGTTTCAACAAAACCGGAATCAACAAACGAGAGGTTAGAATGGAATAAAATCGCCCAAAAAGGGCGAGACAAATTTTTCTCCGACAAAGGAACCGCGACTAACGATCTTGTAGTTGCTTTTCCCAGTACATTTTTACCCGACCATATTCTGGCGGGCAAAATTTCCCTGGATTCGGTTTCCGACCTTATTCACCGAGAGTGGTTGAGACTCTGGGAACAATGGCTGGGGCTTTTAATTTCCTTGATTTCCGCGGGTAGTTTGCTCGCCGGGTGGCTGGCAAACCCGATTGAGCGGATGACCGCGGGAATTAGGCGAGTACAAGAGGGAACGCTTTCCGTGCGCGTAGCCGAGAATAGAGGGGATGAACTTGGTCAAGCCGGACGAACCCTCGATAGAATGACTTTAAATCTTTGGGAACGTCGGGAAATGAGCCGTTTTGTTTCTCCGCAGGTGTTGGAAGTTGTTGCCGCGGGAGATTTTGGAAAAGCGATGGCGGGAATCAGAAGAGAAGTTGTTATTCTTTCTTCCGACATTAGAAACTTCACCACAATATCTGAAACACACGGTCCAAGATTGGTCTTTTCCATGTTGAACAGCCATTTGGAGAGAATGACGGAAGCGATTCAAAGCAACGGCGGAGTCATTGACCGCTTTATTGGCGATGCCATCGTCGCCGTATTTTATCCGCAGCCTAATATTCCAACCCACCAATGCGCTTTGCAGGCCGCCGTAGAGATGCGGAAGGAACACTGCAAGTTGGTTGAATCTAGAAAATCCCAAAATCTTTTTTCCTATGAAATTGGGGTGGGGCTTGAAGAAGGCTGGGTTGTCACCGGAGTCGTCGGAGATCCCGAAACCAGGCTTGATTTTTCGGTGCTCGGAGAACCCGTACAACTTGCGGCTGATTTAGAGGGGAGCTCCAAAAAGGGTTCGCATACCCGAATCATGGTTTCTTCCGGATTGCGCAAAAAGCTAGAAACTTCGTGGGAGTTTGTTCAGATAACGGACGAGCCGGGTTCATGGGAATTGGACGCGAAAGCTCTAATTCAATGCAAATCAAATTTCAATCGGTCGGAGGTGGATAACTCGCAGGATAAAATTTCGCGCAAAGATGAAGACGTGAATGAAATTAATGAAGAAAAAATTCAATCTGATTTTTCCCTTAAAAAAACCTTTGCGGAGGTTCTTGATTCGTTTCCCAAAACCGCCCTTTATTGGGGGGTAATTTGGCTTTTTCCAGCTTTCTTAATTTTTTCCATTCTTCAAGCTTGGGAAACGGAGATACGCGAACGCCTCCACAAAGATGCAAACGAGAGAGTGGATGAAGGTCTTCGCTTGACTCAACGAAGCATGAACCCTCAAATTCAGGCAAGCCTTTTTTTCAACCGTCTGGCTTTTTCAGCTTCAAAAATTGCAAATGAAGGCCATGATGGAACAAAAGCTGTAAAAAACCAAGTTGTCTCAGGTCTTCAAAAAATATCAAGATTTTTTCCCAATTTATCTTGGCATTTTTTTTCGTATAGGCCTTCTTCCAAAGATGAGGTCAAATTTTCTTTAAGGTATTTTCATGAAATTCAAGGAAGCGGGCCTGCAAATCTTAGCGATCTGGATGTTGCAGGGTTAGTCTCTCCGGGAATCGGATACATTTCTTCGAATCGCGTCTTATTTCCGGAAATGGTTGAAGATAGGTTTTTTTCAAAGGAAGTTAGGGCTTGGATGGACGAAAGGTTGCCCATGATTTTGGGTTGCCCCTTTAATCATGAATTCTCAAGAATTACGATCGCCGGTTTGGGAAATTTAACATCAGTTATGTTGAAGGGGAAACCGTCCCTGTTCATGTGGGCGCCGATTTTTTCGGGCCGGAAAAAAGTCATAGGCGGCTTCCTTTTGTTTCTTCCATTCGACAGCTTAAACTTTTCGACCGGAATTCAATGCATGGTTGAAAACCTTCGATTTCTGGGGTTGGAGCGGAAAAAACTTCCTAAAGGTTTTTTATCGAAGCAGGTAACTCAGTTATTTGATCGACAATACCGTGTTACGGTCGCGAAAAAAGTTGAAGATCCGCCGCATGAAACCTCGGTAGTAATCCAAATCTTGAAAAATCTCTTTTTGGTTTGGTTAATTTCGGGGTTTTTTCTTTTCCCCTTAAATTTGTTTTTTCGGGTTTCCTTGAAAATTTCATTGGTATGGCAATTGGTCGCTGTTTTTTTTATCGCCATGATTCCATCCTTGTCTGTATGCCTTTTTACTCTTGAACGCTCAAATAGCGAGCGAACCTCAAACATTATCGAAGAGGGGAAAAAAGAATTGGATAACGGTCTTCGGGCATTTGATGAGGGGTTTTTGCTCCACGCGACTCAACTATGCCGGGCGGCTGAAACCGCTTTTCACGATACGCGAATGGAGGAAATGGTTTCCGAAGGGCAAAAAAAGAGGGACATGGGGGGCTTTGTTCCGACGATTAAAGCTCTTGAATCGGCAATCGACCGATTTCAATGGCTGGGATTAGGCGTCAGAAATATAGATGTTTTTGGTTTAAACGGATTTCTCCTTTCAACTGAAATCAAGCGAGAGCGAGCGGAAGCGGTTTGCGCGTTTTTTGAAAAATCACTAAGCGCTCTTTCAAGTAATCCGCAGAACGTTCAAATGAAGAAACCCACAACCCGACAGATGTTTATTCAGGCCGAAATGGATGAGTTGGGGAACGCCCTTAGAAGCGTTCTTCCCGCTGAGGAATTCTCTTCATTCCTGATGGCGCCTCGAAGCTTTATCAAGGGTGAATTGGGGAAAGAAAAGGAAGAGCAATTAATTTATCTGAACCATTTATCTGATAGTTATGGGCCTAGGTGGGTAGTAATAATTGGGTGCACTTCGTTGCCTATTGTTGCGCACTTGCTTTCCGAATGGGTTAATCTCAAAAGTTCGGAGGCAAATTCCTTTTCAAAATTGGATGGAGGTAAAAGAACTTTTCCTTCATGGAAATTGGCTTCTCCATATTTTTTGTATGACTATGAAAAGGTGCAATTAAAGAAGGGCCAAGATTTAATGGGGTTCAAGAATTGGGAGAAAACCTTTCTGTGTTTTCAAGACCCCGAGATTTGCGAGGTTAAAAATTGGTCGTGTGCCGCGGAGGAACCAATTTATCGTATTATCGGCCCAAAAGCAAATAAAGAGCTGATTTCCGTTAGACCGAGTATTAACGGAAAACCTTTTATTATTTGCAATAGAATTCCCATCTTGAAATTGTTGGAGCCGACTCATGAGACAATTCTGCAAGAAAGATTTGGTATTGGAGTTTTTGTCTTGTTTTCACTTCTATTGGCGATTAGAGTTTCTCACAGATTTCTAGCTCCGTTGCATGACTTTATAATAACCGCCAACCGATTTGGAAGGGGAGATTTCCGCGTTTCAATCCCTGTTACGAGAGAGGATGAATTTGGCTAGTTAGCCTCAGCCTTTAATGAAATGGCGGAAGGCGTACGCCAAGGACGATTGTTAAGTCATTTCGTTTCAGACTCGGTCAAGGAAGTTGTTCGTTCAAAAAACCGCGAAATAGCAGCCAAAGAGGGTGAGGCATTATTTGTCACGGCTTTATTTTGCGGACTGGCTGATTTCAAATCTACAATTAAGAAAGAGAAACCGGAGAAGTTAATTTCTGAAATCAACCAGTATCTTAGCGGTATGGCGAAGGTCATTCGAGGCAACGGCGGAAGAATTGATAAATTCATCGGAGAAAAAATCTTGGCGGTCTTTGACCCAAGAGATTTTGAAAGTCGGGAAGCTTCGGTTGCGGCATGTGTACGGGCGGCGGCTTCAATGCGGGAATCATTCGGGAAGTGTTTGTTAGGAACCGGGCATTCAATTGGAATAGGCATTGCATCGGGGGAGGTTTTAATGGGAATCCTAGGGCCGCCAAAAGTACGCCTTGAATTTACTGTAATCGGCGACACCGTTAATCTGGCATCGCGATTATGTGATGTTGCGATGAAGGAAAGCGGAGGGAAAATCGTCATG
>JACPTH010000330.1:0-2243 GCA_016192885.1 bacterium
GCGTTCTCAAAATTTTGAAATGCGCGTGTGCGGAGAGACTTTGTCTCAAAACAGCTGAAGGTGCCATTCCAACAAGGTTTTTCTCTGAAAGACTCTGAAGGATTGCCAATGTAATAAAGGGTAACTTTTCAAGTAGGCTTGAGGCGCAAAATTCAAGTTTCGCAAGGGAAGCCATCTTGGAGTTTATTGAAATCCTCAAGGAATGTTTTTGATTCAAGGCGTGGACGCCTGATTGGTGGATGGGAATTTTTTCGCGCAGGGTGTTTTTATGTTGATGAGGGTGCGGCCCCTTGAAACATTACATGCCAGAAAGCCGTGATGGGCTTGACAGAAAAAGGAGGGAAAAATTATGCCACCAACAGCAACAATTACAACAATGATAAAGATGCTTGAATCGCTTCCAGAACGAATTCAGGAGTTCTTTTCCCACGGGGGATGGAAAATTACTCGGACAAAAGAAAAATTTTGTTTAAAATCAAGGGGTTGGATGGTTAATCGAAGCATGGGATGCATAATCGAAGGGATGTAGATTTCCCGATTGGATAGATTTACCTGCAATGGTGTCACTGGTTGTTCGGTTGGATGGATATGCTGGCAGGTGATAAGCGGCTTTTCCAAAAAATTTGGACAAGAAGTTTTGGAACCTTGATCGGAGATGGGATTATGTTTCGTTGCGGCTTTTTTCAATCAGGGGATTTCGACAACCAGTCGGAGTATCTGAGTCCTGCGGTCGCAGGTTACCTCCTTTGTTCAGCTTTTGCTTACTTCTAAACCGGTTGTTGAATATGATTTCGAACTATTTTTTCCAATTGGGCAATTGCAGATTCTAAATCGTCATTTACCAAGGTAAATGAGTACTTTCCCTGAAAGCTAATTTCTTTTTTCGCGTTAGCAAGTCTTCTTTGGAGGGTAGCTTCCGAGTCGATGTTTCTAGTGCGAAGTCGATGTTCTAATGTTTCGAAGGATGGAGGTAAAATAAAAATCATTACCGCGTCAGGGTAAGCTTCTTTTATTTTCATTGCTCCCTGAACATCAATATTAAGAACTACATGTTTACCCGATTCGGTTTGTTGGTCGAGGAAAAAACGGGGAGTGCCGTAATAATTCCCATGGACTTCGGCCCATTCGGCAAAATGATTTTTCTTTATCGCCTCTTCAAACTGTGAGTGGGAATAAGCTCGATCAGTTTTGAGCAAAGAAGGGTTTTTCCAACGCCCGAAGGGCCGGAAACGACAAAGAGATGTCCCTTTTTTGGAATAAAAGCGGGGTTCATGGAATTCCTCGAAATTCGACCGTAGTTGAGAAAAGCTTATTCCTCTTCGAAAAAGGAGGCTTGAATCTTAAGGGAAAAGAAACTTCACATTTTCGAAAAAACTTAAAATAACTGGTCATTTTTTCCGTAAAATAAGTGAAACTCCCTCCATTTCAGGGGGTTTTTCCAAATTAAGTAAATCCAACATCGTAGGGGCGACATCGGAGAGCTTTCCATCTGAGCGAAACTCCACGCTTTCTCTAGAAAGGAGACAAAACGGAACGGGGTTCGTGGTATGTTCGGTAAAGGGCTCTCCCGTTTCATAATCGATCATTTGCTCGACATTACCGTGGTCGGAAGTAATAATGCAATCATAACCGAGCTCATATGCAATTGGAATAACCTTGGAAAGGACCGAGTCAACCGCATTAACCGCTTGAATTGCCGCGGACATAATCCCCGTATGGCCGACCATATCGCAGTTCGCGAAGTTAACAATAATCACTTGAAATTTTTGGGTTTGGATTTTTTCCATTAGGAGATCTCCGACTTGAAAAGCGGACATCTCCGGTTTCAAATCATAAGTTTTTACTTTCGGAGATGGGATCAAATGTCTTTCTTCTAGGGGAAAGGGATCTTCCACGCCTCCGTTAAAGAAAAAAGTTACATGCGCGTACTTTTCGGTTTCTGCGGTTCTAAACTGGCGTATCTTGTTCTCCGCCAATACTTCCGCGAAAATGTTCTTCATTCTAACGGGTGGAAATGCGACGGGAAGTCCAAAATTCTTGTCATACTCAGTCATGCATGAATAATTCACCTTCATTTCCTTGCGGATAAAGGAGGAAAAATTTGAATCGGTAAAAACCCGGGTCATCTCCCTCATTCGGTCGGAACGAAAGTTAAACGCAAATACTCCGTCTCCATCTTGAATGGTTGAAACGGGGTTCCCATTTTCTTCGATAATAGCCGGATGAATAAATTCATCGGTTAC
>JACPTH010000330.1:2261-5179 GCA_016192885.1 bacterium
TCTATTCTTTCCCAACGGTTATCTCGATCCATGGCATAATATCTGCCGCTGATGGTCGCAATTTTTCCGATGCCGATCTGGTCGATTTGCTGTAAAAGTTCTCGAATGTAATGAACTCCGTGGGTTGGTGAGGTATCGCGACCGTCCATGAAAGCATGGATGAATACTTTAGTTAGGGAAAGCTTTTTCGCCAATTTTAGAATAGCGTACAAATGGGTATTGTGGCTATGAACGCCTCCATCGGAAAGAAGCCCAAACAAATGCAGGGCTTTATTATGATTTTTTACTTCCTCCATTAGCTTGACTAAAACATCATTTTCGAAAAATACTCCCTCTTGGATTGCGCGATTAATTCGGGTAAATTCTTGATACACAACGCGCCCTGCCCCGATATTCAAATGCCCAACCTCGGAGTTTCCCATTTGGCCTTCAGGGAGACCTACTTCGAGACCGGACGCTGAAAGGGCCGTAAAAGGTCTTTCTTGGAAGATTTTTGAAAGAAACTCGGGGTTCGCGGCGAGGATGGCATTTCCTTCCGTTTTTTTCGTAACTCCAAAACCGTCCAGAATTAAAAGGATGACTTTTCTTTTAATTTCCATAATCCACGCCTTTCGCGCAACATAGACAGGATGATGGATTATACCCGTGCTTTAATCGTGTGTCAAATTAGGCCCCGTTGATTCGTTTATCATTGACACCTTTCTTGAAAGAACGCTATAATTTTACATACTATCATCGAATTTTGAGGAGGCGGAATTTGGTTTCCACGAAAAGATCTTTGTTTTTTTCGACTCATTTTTTCACGACCCTAGCGCTATTCGCGATTCTAATTAATCCTATTTTGGCCGCCACCCGTCGTTCCGGAAATCCACCTTCTCTTCCGCCGGTCGAAAAAGAATGGACGATTATGGTTTTCATGGCCGCCGACAATAACCTTGAGGCGGGAACCGAAAATGATCTAAATGAAATGGAAACCATTGGTTCAACCAATCATTTTAACATCCTTGTACAGCTTGATAGAAATGGTAAATACTCCAAAAAAACCAAGATGAAATGGACCGGGACCAAAAGGATTTTTATTAAAAAAGACGGTGACCCCAAAACCGTAACTTCACCGATTGTTCAAAATTTGGGAGAAGTTGATATGGCTTCTCCAAAAGCTTTAACCGATTTTGTTCAATGGGCGAAAAAAGCTTATCCGGCTAAACGGTACGCTTTAATACTCTGGAATCATGGAACCGGCTGGAAAGAGGTGGAACCCGATGTTTCCCCGATGATTGCTCCTCTTCCAAGCCTTATACCCCAGGACTTCGCAAACTCCATATCCTATTCTATTTCCTACGATAATACCTCCGGAACTTCCATGAATATTCCGACTATGGGCGAGACTTTAAAAAGAGTTAAGACCATTCTTGGCCGCCCTTTAGATCTTTTGGGTTTTGACGCTTGTTTGATGCAAATGGCTGAAGTAGCTTATGAAGCTTCTCCTTATGCCCTTTTTCAAATTGCGTCTCCCGATCAAGAGCCTGAGGAAGGTTGGCCCTACGACTCCATTTTAAAGGAATTGGCTAGGGCTCCCACAATGGATGGGAAACAGCTCGGGAAGGTGATCGTTACCGCCTATGGAGCTTCTTACCAAATGGGATCGCAAGGTAACCGTTCGGTTACATTATCCCTTTTTGATCTGACAAAAACCCGAGATTTTATTACCGCTTTAGATGATTTTTCAAATTCCATGATCAAAAATATGGAAGAGGTTGAATTGGTTGATAAAGCCCGTGATTGGGCGTTAAAATATACTCACAAAGATTACGTTGACCTTGCCCATTTTTGCTCGCTTTTTTCTCAGCAAACAAAAAACCCTTCGGTTAAAAAGGCGATTCAATCTCTTCTAGAGTTAATTCAGGGAAACTCCTCCAATCGATTTGTAATTGAAAACGCGCATGAGGGCGAGAAATTTAAGGAGAGTCGCGGGGTTTCTATCTTTCTTCCCGATCGGGCGGGAATTATACTTTATGAGAATCGATATAAGTTGTTATCGATGTCAAAAAATTGCGCGTGGTTTAGATTTCTTGAAGAGTATAAATACCCTGGGATTCCTTATCTATGCATCACTGGAGCGTCTCTTGATGACGAAAATCACGATGGTAAGTTTACCCCGGGGGAATCGGTTAGCGTAAAGTTAACAATTAAGAATTTGGGAAAAAAGACTCTTCCAAAAGTCGAATTATCTTGTACAACTTCCAGCAATTTTCTTGAAGCTCATGAAAGCAAGATTTCATTTTCCGACACCCCAAAAGCCGGGAAGGAACTGATAGTCCCCGGAAACAACTTGAAAATCAAACCCGACGTTCCATTGAATTCAGAAATTCCTCTGGTTTTCAAGCTTTCGGGGAACGGGATGCCTGATTCCGTATTCCAAATTAGCTTTTACATCAGGGCTCCTTTCTCCAGCAATGGTCAAGTTCTTCTTGTTTTGACCGATAGCTTTTCTTCGGCAAGCCCTGTTTTGCAAAAAATGTTTCAAACTAATAACGTGAAATTTGATCTATGGGATAGAATGTTAGACGGCGAATTGAAGCCCGAGGTTCTAAAGAGATATCTTAGCGGATGGGTTTACGTTTCAGCACAAGACTCATCAAGCCAACAGCAGATTTCTAATTCCGAAATCGAAGCGCTTTCGGTGTTTCTTAAATCGGGGGGAAATATAGTTCTTTCGGGGCAAGATTTGGCGTTTTCGCTTCGTGAAAACCCCTTTTTAAAGAATTTTTGCAAAATTGCTTTTGTCCAGGACGACACAAACATTCACGTTATGTCCGGTGTTAACGGTTTTGCGGGAGGCGATACGTTCGATATTTTCGGGGGCGATGGGGCTAACAATCAAAAGTGGCCTGATGAAATAGATCCTTTGCAAGGAG
>JACPTH010000405.1 GCA_016192885.1 bacterium
GGCGATCCAAAAGAAAGGGAAATTGTGCTATGGTGTCGAATCTCTGGCTCTTAACCGTAACCCGGTCGAAGAGAGGTTCTAAGGAATTTAGAACCGAGCTCAATTTTGAAAAAGTGTTAACGTTAAATGTCATGAGGTTGAGTTCGGAAATGCCTAGATTTGCCTTCAAGGCGAGGGAATCAGAAATTAAAGCGGAAACATTGCCTTCGCGGTAGGGTTTTTGCTCCCAGGATTCCTTGCAAAAAGAGCAAAAATAAGGGCATCCCTCGGAAATTAAAAGATGTGATGCCCCCGCAGCTTCTTCACTAAATGGAATTGGGCCCAAACTAAATGTTTTCTTAGCGTTTTGCGGAGAAACCCGATGAGCTTTAACGGGAATGGAAGCCCCATTTATTGCCTCAATTCCGAAAAGTCGGCCAGTTTTATCGAATTTTTGAACGTAACATGAAGGGTCATAAAACCCCGGAACTCGGTCTCTAAGAATCGCCATTAGTTCTTCTCTTCGAGCGAAACGAGCGCGAAGAAAACATTCAAGAAAGAGTTGAAATGCTTCTTCTCCATCGCCTATTATCACGCCATCAACAAGCCCTTCTTCGCTCGATCCAAAGCTTACCGGACCGTGTAAAATGGACGCGGAGTAGGCGTTGCTACCGCCCAGCAAAATGAATGGAGAGCCGCGTTTTTTTCTCGCTTCCCTGGATAGAGGAATCCCTGAATATTCTAACAAAGCGGGAAGATTGAGAAGCTCTTGTACAATTGAATTACTAATAGCCACGACATCGAATTGGCTCGGAGCGCGCTTGGTGCTAGTTCCGATCAAAAGGGGTACTCCGGCTTTTCTCATTTTTAACTCATCGGAATAGGGAGCAAGAAAAGCAAAATCCACAAGGGGGAAATTTCGAATTTTGCAAGAGCCTCCAAAATTCAACGCCTCACAACACGACTGCTCAACGAAAAACAAGCGGGAAATTAAAGGATTTCCCGCTTTGCTAAAAACTCGCGAAAAAATTACCGCTTGGAGTATTGTGGGCGCTTTCTCGCACGCTTGAGACCGTACTTTTTTCTCTCGCGCATCCGTGGATCTCGAGTAAGTAGGCCTGTTTGACGAAGCGCTTTACGAAGGTCGCCGTTGAAACCCACAAGGGCGCGGGCAATTCCATGCCTAAAAGCCCCTGCTTGACCGCTGCTTCCTCCCCCTGAAATCTTCGCGAAAACGTCAAATTTCCCGAGGGTCTCTGTTACAACCAAAGGTTGCGTGATGATTTTTTGCATCAAAGAAACCGGAAAGTAATTCTCGAACGCTCGGTTATTTACCAAAATCTTTCCGCTTCCTTTTTTTAAGCGAACTTGCGCAACGGCCGTTTTTCGCCTGCCGGTCCCCCAAAAAGTTACATCAGCCATTTTTCCCTCCTGCCTATTCTTTTGGCAAAGCGATCTGCTTTGGATTTTGAGCTACATGATCATG
>JACPTH010000406.1 GCA_016192885.1 bacterium
ACCATTGCCACGGAAGCGGAATTCTTTAGTTTCGGAACAAATGACCTGACCCAAATGACCTTAGGTTACAGCCGGGACGATGCCGGAAAATTCCTACCCGTTTATCTTGAAAAGAAGATTTTAAAGAATGATCCATTCCAAACAATTGATCAAGAAGGTGTGGGAAGTTTGATGCAATGGGCAGTAGAGCGAGGAAGAAGCACCAGAGCGAATCTAAAGATCGGAATTTGCGGAGAGCATGGCGGGGAACCTGAATCCGTGATGTTTTGCCATAAAATAGGGCTCGATTACGTTAGTTGTTCGCCTTATCGAGTCCCAATTGCAAGGTTAGCTGCAGCCCATGCGGCCCTAAAATATCGCGAGGCGCGGGAAACTTTGCTCACCAAGCAAAGTCACACGCCGGTCAAGGCGAAAGCTTCGGAAGCTTAATTTTTCATGGCCTCCCGTAGGCGAAAGGCTCGCGAAATAGCGCTGGAAGTGCTTTATCAGATAGATTTGGTAAAGGCTGACCCTGATGAAGCACTTGAACTTGCGCTTTCAAAAGAAAACTTGCAGCCTTCCATTGAGGCTTTCACCCGGGATCTAGTCAAAAAAACCGTTGCGAATCAAACTTTTATCGATGAGAACATCGTAAAATTTGCCGATAATTGGGCGTTAAATAGAATGGCGACTCTCGATCGATGTATTCTTAGATTCGCTATTACTGAATTGCTTAACTTTCCCGATATTCCCGTTAACGTAACAATTAATGAGGCAGTGGAAATTGCAAGGAAATACTCAACTGAAAGAAGCTCCGAATTTGTTAACGGAATTCTAGATAAGGCGCATCGCGAACTGATGCCGGGGAATAAAGACGCGGGTTTAAACGATAACTCAAAAGAAAAACCTTCCAACTCAGAGGCATAGTTTGATTCAAGTAAAAACAGCAATCCAGACTCGAATAAATTATTTTTGAATATGGCATTTTCCTCCTGGTTAATAAAAAAGGGCGATTTTAAAAAGACTTTCTTCTTCTCCGTTTTCATCGGAGTCACATTTGGGGCCATATTCAGCGGAATCGGCATTTTCCTGGGGAAACCCAAACTCGTGGCCCAGTACATAATGATTTCCCTTGGGATCGGGGCGGGGTTGGGTATTCTAATTGGTTGGTTTAGTCGCGAAATCATTCTTGGTCTCATGAATCTTGTCCTCACCGAACTCGAGGGCAAGGTGGGGTTAGAGCGAAAAGGGTACACCCCGAAAAACGAGGGGTTTCTCGGCGGGGGAGAAATGGAAATATTCGACCAGATGTTTCGATCGGTTGTTTCCGTTTTGAAACGCGTTTTAATGATATCGCTGCGGTTGGAAGAAGCCTCCACGGACCTTGATAAAACAGCTCAGATTAGCTCCCAAGTTATCAAGGAAATCGTCGATAAAGTGGCGCAGATAAATAAAAGCGCGGTTGAAAATGCTTCAAATCTTCGCGAAACAATTTGCTCTCTAGAAAACAGTTTTAGTTTGAGCAAAGATA
>JACPTH010000407.1 GCA_016192885.1 bacterium
ATGGAAAACCTTTAAAACCAGGCAACGAACTTGATCAAGCATTAAACGAGGTTTCGAAAGATCTGATGAAATCTCCCCCGTTACCCTCAATTCCAAAACCACCTCGTTTTGAAACAGAACGTTCAAATTCACCCAAGGTAATTCAGGTCGCTTCCCCACTCTACCCTAAAGATTCAAAAGTGGCGACCCGACAGGCAATAGGAGACGCCTTTGTTGCGTTGGGGAAAGCGGATTCGCGCATTTGGTCAATCAGCGCAGACACTTCTAATTCGACTTATTCCGATAAGTTTACGAAAGAATTCCCGGACAGGTCAGTTGAATGTTACATTGCCGAACAAAACATGGCCGGAATTGCAGCGGGTTTGGCCGCTAGAGGACTTATTCCTTTTGTTTCGACGTTTGGGGCTTTCTTGGCAAGGGCTTTTGACCAAATTCGTATGACAGCTCTTTCGGGGCTTAATGTGAAGTACTTTGGAACTCATGCGGGGGTTTCGATTGGAGAGGATGGCCCATCCCAAATGGCTCTTGAAGATCTAGCTGCATTTCGAACGCTTCAAAATAGCGTTGTTCTTTACCCCTCTGATGCAATTTCCGCCTATGCCTGCATTGTCAACATGGCAAATTATCACGGCCCGGCCTATATTCGATTGTCCCGGCCCGCGACACCTTTAATTTATTCTCCGGATGAACAATTTGAAATTGGAGACGCAAAATTGGTAGTATCCTCCAATGCTCCAAAACTATCGATTATTTCTGCCGGAGTGGTTCTTCACGAAGTTCTAAAGGCGGTTAAAGAGTTAAATGTTGATTGCCTTCAAGTAATTGATCTTTACTGTTTAAAACCATTTCCTCGAGCAAAGTTACTTAAATTGTTGGAATCATCAAATGGAAGGTGCATAGTTTTTGAGGAACACGCGGCCGAAGGGGGCGTTGGTGAATCCGTTGCATCGGGTTTGGCTGGGCATATTCGGGAATGGAATCACGTTGCGGTTTCAAGAATTCCTAGATCCGGACCTCCCGAGGAACAACTTGATTCGTTTGGGTTATCGGCCAAATCAATAAAAGAAAAAATCCAAAAAATCTTGGGTTGACGCCCGGCCAAACTCCAAATTTTTTGAGGCGTAACCATTTAGTTAAAGGGGGCACGCGCCTGTTGCACGACGCCCCCTTTCGACACGCGAAATAAATTCGCGTATCTCAAACCCCGCGGTCGGTCGCTCTCGCGACCTCCGAATAATCCGCAACTCATTAATCATTGCAATGTTTCCACCAAGAACTAAATGGTTACTTTGTGGCATTCCGGCTCCCCTTGCATACTATCTGAGAGGGTTGCTATAATGAAATGAACTTGTAACAGTGTCAGAATTGGAGATTGAAAGCATGAAGCACTATACTCATGATCGCAGTGGATTAGCCTTATTTTTTATTCTTTCAGTAATATTTCTAATAAGCTTGGGCGTCTATGGAATGATTTATTTTATGCGAGGCGAGGCGCATCTTTCGGAGAATTATGTCGATTCAACATGTTCTCTGCTATTGGCTGAAGCCGGAATCGAAGAGACGATTTTCATGCTAAAAAAGCAAATGAACGATCCAAAAAATCCCTTGTACAACTTGGTCACAAAAAAAGAGGAAGGGAACGTTGATATCGACCTTTCCTTACTCGATGGAAAGGACCCCGCTATTCCCCCGAGAATTAAAAACGGAAAGGTGAAGGCGCGAGTCACCTGGAAAAACGATCCAATTGCCGCAAAAGCTCTCACGGATCTAGGGCTTCCTCCTAATGCCGCCAGAGAGGGGATCATCACCATCGACTCAAAAGGAACCTATTTTAATTCGAAAAAACAGGTTCAAATAAAGAAAAAGCTGAAAGCGGTCCTTGTTGCTTCTCCCTTTCCAAGTAACTCCATCGGGATGATTGCGCCAGAACACGGTTTATATTTAAACACCTCCCACCAGGATTCCTTTAAGATCAAACCGTTTGACTTCTGGGACCCTTGGGGTTTCACAATAAAGGGCGGGAAGGTTTTCATGCGGGATGGGGCGAGAATTGACCTTCCAAAATGGTTGATGCTAACTGATTTGCGCCGAGAGCTT
The DNA here is from genome assembly GCA_016192885.1 of bacterium. GTDB lineage: Bacteria > Muiribacteriota > Ozemobacteria > Ozemobacterales > Ozemobacteraceae > JACPTH01. The sequence goes on from JACPTH010000407.1 coordinate 2,098, forward strand.
GAACACCCTTGGCTGGACCAGGGTATCGGCTGGACAGGTTGGAACGGTGGAGGGAATCTGGCAAATACTGATTCCATCGAGTTCGCCAATAACCCCGTTGAAAGAAGTTATTATAAGTGGCAAGGAATTCTTCATTGGCCATGGTGGCAGAAAGTTAACAATGAGCTTTATAACAGCGCCACAAAAAAGGTTGAAAACTATGATTCAAAGAAAATAAACCTATATCCTGCCGACATTTATAGAAAACTTGCAAATAGGCTTGTAGACCCCGAACAAAACCCAAATCATGGAAAATATTTTTCCACAGTCAATTTTAGGGAAGCTTTTGGAAGAAATGAAGTTACTTATCAAAAAGTTGTTCCGCTTTACGGTTGGGGCGATTGGAGAAAAGTCCCAGTTAAGTACAGCAGGATTTTTGGAAATCCAGATCGAGCCGATGATACCTCTCATGCGGTTGAATTAAACGGGCTCACCTTCATTAAGGGAGATGTTTTCCTTGAGGGATGGGTGAAAGGAAAAGGGTTGTTGGATGTCCAAGGGAATGTTTACGTCGGCGGGGATGTCCTTACCCTTCCGGATGACAGCGGGCAAAAATCCGCAGTAGGCTTAATCGTTCTCCGAGATCAAAGTTTTGACCATTCAGTTGAAAATCCGACCACCGGCCGTATCATTTATAAACCTCATCACGATAGCGATTGGTCTAAGCTTGGAGTAACCCATCCATTTAGGGATTTAACTCCCCACCTGGAAGGATGTTTTTACGCACAAGGGGGAATGGAATTAGATACGGACTCTTCAATGAAAAAGCTTATCAACATGGAAATCGTGGGGAACCTGGTTACGGATTATTTCGATCGACGGCGAATGCCTAACGATGTAAACATAAAATACTTTAACTGGCAGGAAATTCTTTCTCAGTCCAGCTATGATTATTCAATCGATAAAGAACCCAAGTATTCGGACAAGTATGAAGTATCCATTTTGAAAGATTTTTTAAGCTGGCGTGAGGTAGACGCAACCCTTTGATTAAGGTTGGGAAGCGGGAAAAGTACAAGTTTATTTTCCAAATTTTTTGACCTTGCTACGGGCATATCATGGAACTTGATTCCACAATCTCTCAGGGGATTTTAGAAAAAGAGCGCGTTGCCCGTTCTTCGGTTCTTTCAGCACTTTTTCTAACAGTTTCCAAGGCTATTATCGGGTTTCTGACAAATTCGCTTGGGATTTTGTCGGAGGCGCTCCATTCAGCGCTTGACCTTTTGGCTGCGTTGATTACATGGTTTGCGGTGAAGTTTTCCGGAACCCCCCCCGACGAGGACCATCAATTC
>JACPTH010000408.1 GCA_016192885.1 bacterium
ATTTCTCGAAAGGGAAGGTTCGAAAAGTACGACGAATTAGATTCGAAGAAAAACTTATGAATTAGTTTAGCCAAGAGGAGCGGGATAAGGAATACGACAAAAAGAAAACCTAGCAGTATTGAAGGAAATCGAGGAGACTCAGTACTCAAATTATTTTCTTTCGAGAACATTATAAACGCAAGCCGGCATGAATCGACCATCTCGCAAAGGGTAAACCTGGCAGCATTTCCTCGCCCGCGTTAAATCGAAGTTAAGGTGATCCATAAAAGCGTGGATAAAAATGGATTTTATACTTCTTTCCGCTATGGCGAGGTTCTTGGATGGGTCGAAACATCCATCCGCGCATTGTACCTTGCGAAGCAGCCCTTTTACCGCTCCAAGGGCTTTTTTGGAATCAGGGGTTAAAGCGCTTGGGCCGGACCACAACGCGTAAACCGCATCCTCAATTTTCTTGAAATTCTCCCGATCCGTGCCAAAAAGGGTGCGATTTTTAATAATGTCAAGATAAGTATCAAGGTCTACGAATTGCTTAATCGAGATAAAACCTTCGTCTGTGCCCTTTAGAAAAAATGAAAGAGAAAAGCAAATGGGATGGCTGCATGGAAGGTTAGAGAAGTCCGATTCCTTTACGCGTCCCTTTGAGTATTGGGCGATTAGCCGGACGGCATCCGGAATAAAAAGTCTGTCTCCGCCTTTTTGCATAAGGGATCCGGCGCAGTTTAAATATGAAGCGGGTTGAACCATTAGACTCAAGATATTAGGCCGGTCGAATAGAAATTCGATCGCATGTTCTAATCCGGGTTCATTTATTCCTTTGGCAAGGGTCAAGGTAAGCGACGAAGGAGCGTCGATCCGAGAAAGTTCATCGATCAATTTGAGTTTCCGTGAGGTTGGGTCGATTCCGCGAATCTTGGTTAAGTCCTGCGGTTTGGTTCCGTCAAATTGTATGCTGGAAACGACATTTCTTTCTGCTAGAAACTTTCTGAGTGATTCATCGCTTGAAAGGCGCATGCCGTTGGTGGAAACACTTACGCGAAGAATTTCCTTCCGGGAAAGGCATATTTCGACCATTTTTTCAAAATTCGGATGGGTTGTCGGCTCTCCGCCAGAAAGATTTACAACGTCGAGAGTTCCTTCAGTTTCTATTAGTCGATCAAGTATTTTGTTCAACTCATTCTCGGTCATATGCCATGTTCGCTTGTTTTTCACCAAGCAAATCGGGCACATCATATCGCAATGATCGGTAATCTCAATTATGGGCATGCAAACGTGTTGTTCATGTTCCGGACAAAATCCGCAATCACCCTGGCACCCTTTGTCGGATGGGCGGTTAAATTCCAACGGAACGGATGCGACCCGATGGTACCTAAACGCGTCAAGATATGCGACCGCGTCGTTCGCTACTATGGTTTCATGAAAACCATGTTCCGGACAGTATTTCAAAAAAAATACTTGATTGTTTCGAACGACCACTCTGGTTTGTATTTTTTTGCGACACTGACTACAAACCGAAGTGGTAACGGTAAGATTTCCATCAGGAACATGCATAGAATACCAACTTTTTATGAGGGATCAGCAATTTGAATCATTCCAAAACCGGGGATCTTTCATCCGATAAAAAAGGTTATAAGTACACGCGGGAATTAAACGACCTTCCGGGTCGGGAACTTGGTCCGGGCACGTTGAAACTCGGGCGACATCAAAATTATCTTCATCCATGTGGGCGTGAAGATAAACCGTAAGCACATTTCGCTCGCCGATTCTTTGTCGCTCGGAAATGGTGGGAACATCGCCTTTCGATGGGTACAACTCACGAATGGTAGATTTAAAACCGTCAAGAAGGTTCTCATTTCCGCCTTTTGCCCAAAGTCGGTCAAGGGCGGTTCTAAAAATTGCTTCTGATTCGTCACTTGGTCTCATAAGATACCCGTTTCCAAGCAATCTTTGTATTTCATTCGGTTCAAAGAGCTCGGAAAAATCGTGGATGATCCCCTTCCATTTGAATGCATATGCTACTTGGTAACAAAGGGGATGCGCGGCGGGAAGGGATCTAAAAAAATTCTTTCCGACTTTTCCGTGGGTGGCTTCTTCAATAAATCTTGCGGCCTGGTCTAGGGGAATGTGAGATCTTGGATTAAAATTTTTTCCGCCGTGACCGGTAAATGTCATTGTTTGGACCGTTATGCTTCTTACGACATCATGAGAAAGCGCCAAATCAAGAATTCCGCCAAATTCTTTTTCGTTGACTCCGGAAATCATAACATGCAGCAAAGTGGTTCCGACTCCGGCGTTTTGAAGGTTTTCAAGAGCTTTACGTTTAATTTCAACCAGATCTTTCCCGTGAATTTTTTTCGAAGTATCGGGGTCAAGGGTATCAAACGACAAAATCACATACGCCCCCGTCTCGGCCAATGATTTACAAAGTTCGGGTTCTCTGGCTAAACGAAGACCATTTGAGTTAACCGTCACGCGGCCTATTTCGGGGCGGGAGGCTTCGGCGATCAATTCAAGAAGATTCGGATGCATTGTGGGTTCCCCGCCGGTCAAATTCACCAAATCAACGCTTCCGGTTCGATCAAGGAGGCGGTCTAAAAGCGCCCTCATTTCTTCTCGTTTCATGTGATACAAACGATCCGGTCGATTATAGGTAAAACAAATGGGGCAGGATAAATCGCATGCGTTGGTAATGGAAAAAACCGGGAGATTGCATGCGCTTGCATGAAAAGCGCATGGGCCGCAATCAAACGGACACCCGAGACGAACGGGATTTCCTTCTTTTGCGGGTGGGCGGGTCTTGATTACGGTATTTGAAACTTTCGCATACCAGTCGAACGATTCCGCGATAATGGCTTCACTTTGCCCGCAGGATGGGCACAAATTTTGTTGGAAAACACGACCCTCGCGCTCGATAATTCTAGAGGCAACAAGTTTCCGGCATGACCTGCACATTCCGGTGGTGGTGGACAAATACGTGTACGGTCGATTCGATCTAATTTTTGTCATTTTTCAAAAGTCTATACTATACAATGTAAATTCCTGGCATTTGAGGGACTTGCAAAATTATTTTGCAAGGTTCTCATTTGAATTAATTTCTTTCAAATACTATCTTCTAACTCCTATTTCCCATCGTTTCAAATTCGTCCCGATGTATCCGGGCCAATTTGGTCAAATAAAACCCGTAAATCTTCCGAAGATCGAAAAAGTTCAATCCGAACGCGTTGCAAAGCAATCTCAGAAGCTTCAAAGGAATGCTCTTTCGCGATTTTACCTTCGGCTTGGAATATCATTTTTTCGGTCGAAGTTTTCAAAAGCCTGATAGTGAATTCTAAAACCTGGCCAGGACCCGGTGTCGCGCGAATATTTGCCGACCCTAATCCGGAAAAAATTCCCATTTCAGTGAATTTACTTTCGAGACTTATCATCCAGCTCGCCAGCTCAACCATTCCCCCAAGGAGGAAACTTCCCGGAAGTCGATCGGGAAGACCAATGCTACTTAAAAATTGATATTGCTCGAATGAGACCGCCTGGGACCCCATGATTGATACACCAGGCTCCCAGATGCCAATTTTATCAATGAATCGAAATTTCACGAATGATTTAAAAACCTCCATCAACGTACAACACTTGGGCGTTAATATAGCTTGCTCGATCTGAGACTAAAAAAGCAACCATTTCAGCGACTTCGACCGGTTTCCCGGGCCTCCCAATCGTACAATATTTACAAAACTCTTCGCGTTGTTTATCCGGAACATTTCGACTAACTCCGTCTTCCAAGAGACCGGGTACCACGCAGTTTACTCTAATGTTGTATCTTGCCATTTCTTTGGCAAGGGACAAGGTAAAGCCGACCATGGCGCTCTTGCTAGTGGCGTAATGAACCGGGACCTCTAATAAGCGTTGCCCGGCGACGGAACCAAGATTAAGAATGCATCCGCGTTTTCTTCGGATCATTCCCCTAATGAAAGCTCTTGTTACCAAGAATGGTCCTTTGACATTAACATTCATTATGTGATCCCAATCTTCTTCTTCTATCAGGGCAAAGGGTAAAATTTCGGTAATTCCGGCATTGTTGATTAAAATATCGATCGGCCCAACTTCCTTTTCAATTTGGTCGGAAAGGGATAGAGTCTCAGAAGCGCTTCCCAGCTCAAGCGGGAAAGCTTTTACCTTGGCTCCGCTTTCTTGGAGATTTCGAACCAAAGCTTGAGCGGCTTTGGTATTGCTATGATAGGAAAAAGCGACCGTCGCGCCTTCTCGCGCCAAAACTTGACAAATCGCTTTTCCTACCGAGCCCGAGCCTCCGGTTACAAACGCTAATTTTCCTTCCAACATCAAACTCATGCTTTCGTTCCTTTGGATGCAAGCTTTCGGTCGATAAGATTGACATATACCGCAACGGTTAACAAGCTAGGAATCTGAATTTTACGCAATCCAGGGGAAAATTTGCTTGGCTCAATTTCCGGTAATGCAATTTTTAAGTATTCCAGGGCAGGGACGGTTAGAATGCCGTTTTCCTCATAGGGTTGGTCATTCAATTGGGCTTTCGCAATTCGCTCGAACTCGTTTGCCTCGATTGAAATCCCAAAGTCCTGCTCTATTAAAAAAGTTAAATCTAATAGATCAATGGATTCAGCCCCAAGATCGCCAACCAGACATGTATTTAGGGTGATATCGGCGGATTTGACACCAAGGACTTCCCGAATAAGAGGGATAAGTTTCTCGAATATGGCCTGCTTCGACATAGGCACCCCCGGAAAAAATTTCCATATCAAGTTTGACAATTATATAATGATTCCAGTCTTGAAAACATATTTTTATTAGCCATCAACCCGTTCAATTTTAAGCAATTTTTTGAGTACCCGCTACTTTTACCATTTCCTAAAGCCTCTCTCCTTTCTTTTTTTTGGGAAAAATTCCGCTTTTTTCGGGGTTTTCCAAGCGTTGACAGGCTATTACCTGAATGCTAAGATACCCAATCACGACTCCTCTTTAGGGCCGGCCATCGGGGGAGTTCGATATTGGAATTACCCTTCCGAAGATGCTTTAATTAAAGACGCGATTCGTTCCGCTGAAAGCGCATCCTTAACGGCGGCTTTGTGCGGGTGCGATGCAGGCGGGGGAAAAGCCATCCTTTGGGGTGATCCAAGCCAAAAAAATGAAAGAATGTTCCGGGCTCTAGGCAGATACATCCAGGGTTTGGGAGGGCGCTTTATCGCCGCGATTGATCTTGGGACCACAGTCGATGATATAGCCGCGATTCAAAAGGAAACTGAATTCGTTGTTTGCGGATCTTTAATCGGCGAAAGCGAATGTGATTATAGTTCCATTACAGCGCGGGGAGTTTATCTTGGAATTAAAGCCGCATGTAAAACCGTTTTCGGTTCTTCCTCCCTCGCCGGGAAAAAAATTTCCATTCAAGGAATTGGAAAGGTCGGTTTTTCATTATTAGAGTTGCTACATAAGGAAAAAGCCGAACTTTACGTTTCCGACGTTTTTTTTGAAAAGGTTAAGGCTGCAAAAGACGCATATCCGGATGTTATTTTAGTAAAACCAGCCGAACTCCAAGCCCTTGAAGTCGATATTTTTTCCCCGTGCGCCTTTGGGGATGTCATCGGGCTTGAAACGGTAAAAAAGTTACGGTGCAAAATGATCGCGGGTTCCGCAAATAATCAATTGGTTTCAGAAGATATCGCCGATTTTCTTGATGATTCGGGGATTCTTTTTCTCCCCGATTTTCTTATTAATTCTGGCGAAACCATTACGATTAATGATGCTCTGTATCAAATTCCAAAAGTGCGCTCGCAAGAACGCGTCGAGCAAATTTATGACTTAGTTGAAGAGCTTCTGTTAAAGGCTCGCGAAGAAAAACGGCCTCCCTACCATATCGCCAAAGATAATGCCCTCAAGAGAATGAGGGAAATCCGAAGCCTAAAAAAAATCCATCTTTCAAATAATTAAAAGTCTTCATCAAATAAATGTACAAAATTTTCGCGGTAAATCCGGGGTCTACAAGCACAAAACTTGGCCTTTTTGAAGATGAAAAGCCGATTATTTCCGTGAAAATCGAGCATCCGTCGCATGAACTAAATAGGTTTCCAAAAATTATTGACCAATACCCTCTTCGAAAAAATGCGATGATTGAGTTTTTAAAGAAGAACGGGGTCGAAATTTCTTCTTTAAGCGCGGTCGTAGGTAGAGGCGGATTGCTAAAGCCCTTCCCCAGCGGAACATACCACGTCGATGTCAAAATGATTGAAGATCTTTCTTCCGCAAAGTATGGCGAACATGCAAGTAATCTTGGAGCTTTACTCGCTTTCGGATTCGAATGGGATTACAATATTCCTTCCTACGTGGTTGACCCGGTGGGAGTTGACGAAATGATGGATATTGCAAGGTTATCCGGGTTGAAGGAAATCTCGCGCAAAAGCCAATGGCATGCCTTAAACAGTCGGGCTGTTGTAAGACAAGTATGCAGAAATGAAGGGTGGGACTTTAAAAAGGAGAACTTCGTATCTGCGCATCTCGGTGGCGGGATTACCATTGCGGCCTTGGAGCGAGGTAGAAGCGTTGACGTTACGAACGGGTTTGATGCGGGGCCGTTTACTCCCGAGCGGGCGGGAGCAATTCCAACCCTGGAATTAGTAAAAATTTGCTTTTCCGGGAAGTATGACCAGGAAACCATCTTGCGTTTACTTGTCGGGAAAGGGGGATTGGTTAACTATCTTGGAACAAGCAATCTTATTGAAATTGAGCGGCGTATCGATCAAGGCGACGATTACGCCAAAATGGTTTTAAATGGAATGGCTTATCAGGTTGCGAAAGAAATAGGGGGAATGGTTGCGGTATTATGCGGCAAGGTAAAATGTATTGTGATTACCGGCGGATGCGCTCATTCGAAACGCCTCGTTAAAAAAATTATTGACCACATCAAATGCTTTTCCGCAGTTTTCGTGGTTCCGGGGGAAGATGAGTTAGGTTCCCTCGCCCAAGGCGCCCTAAGGGTTTTGTGCGGTGAGGAAATTCCGCTAGAGTATTGCAAACTTGCCTAAAAAACCGGTCGCGAAACAAGTTTTGAAATTTCTGTAGGTTGTTTTAGCTTTTCACCCTGACTTTTAAAAAGATAGGAAGGAAACGGAACTTTGTGAATCTTGAAATGGGCCCTGAGGATGTTCAGTTCCAAAAAGAGTTCGCTTTATTTTCCGATCAAATCTTGGAACCAATAGCTTCTCAAATTGACAATTCCGGCGTTTTCCAATCGCGCTTTTTTGACATTGCCAAAGAGCGCAAGCTTTTAACGCCGTTTCTTCCAATCGAGCTAGGCGGTCAGGGAAAGGGGTTGCAAACTTTGACAATTCTCCTTGAGGAGCTTGGGAGGAATTCTCCGGTCGCTTCCTTGCTTGTTGCGCAACAAGTAATTTTTGGGATTCGAACAATTCTTTCCGACTCCAATCTTCCCGAAAGAGAAGAATTGGCAAAAAAGGCGGCGAATTTCGATTTAATCTTAACATTGGCCGCAACTGAATTTGAGGCGGGATGCGATCTTTCCGCAATTACTACAGTGTGTCGACAAAAAACCGAAAGCTGTTTTTCAATTTCCGGGAAAAAAGCATATGTTAATTGGGCATCCAGGTCCGGATTCCTTTTTACCTTTACCGAAACCGAGAGTACCGATTCCGCATCGGGAACATCTTTATTCGCGATTCCCAACCCATCCAAAGGGCTTAGCGTCGGAACACCATATAAAACAATGGGTTTCTCAGGTTTAGAAACTTCTCCGGTTGATTTTGACGATTGCAGAGTCGAAGCATTCCAAGTTATTGGAGTTCACGGTTTTGGGGATCACATTTTTGAAAAAATAACTAATGAGTTAAGAATAGCCATGGCTGCGATCGCAACGGGTTT
>JACPTH010000409.1 GCA_016192885.1 bacterium
AGGGGATTACCATAAACTTTTGCGTTTTTCTGATTTGGTGATTGTAAAACTTGGTCCCAAGGGTTCATTGGCGTTGACCCCGAACGCCGAAACTCGCATGGACGCTTATAAGGTAGACCATGTGAAGGATACAAACGGTGCGGGCGATAACTTTCAGGCTGGTTTCTTTTATGGTTTGTTTAAATCACTGCCAATCGAAATATGCTTAAAAATAGGAAATTTTCTTGCCGCCAACATAATTAAACGGGTAGGGGCACAGTCGAAAGTCAAAATTCAAGGAATTGAGTATATCATTTAACAATTGAAAAACATTCTTAAAGAGATCTTTTCGCAAAGGCGCTCTGATATGTTTGAGAGAGCGGAAAAGGTTTCCCAACCTGCTCTCGAAAAAGAAATTGATTGTGTCAGGAAAGAATTTCCCTTTCTTCGTGATCCTCACCGATTTTGCCGGGCAATTAAAGGAGGCTTAGGGTGTCAGCTTGCGGTGATAGGGGAGTTTAAGACCTCTTCCCCTTCGCGCGGGGTCATACGGAAGGTTTTTGATTTTCCTACTGCCATTAAGGAGTTGGGAAGTTTTTCCGAAGCGATTTCAATTCTTACCGAGCCTCATCGATTTGGAGGGGAAATGGGGCGCCTTGTTGATTCAAGGAAATACACTTCTCTTCCCCTTCTAAGAAAAGATTTTATTTCCGACCCGTATGATATCGCTGAGTCTGCAAGCTTAGGGGCTGACGCCGTATTGATAATTTTATCCGCAATTTCGGACCAAGACGCGGAAACTCTTCTTAAAGCATGTGAGTATTACGGAATCGATGCCCTCCTTGAAACTCATAATGAATCAGAACTTCCCAGAGCGGTTTTATTGGCTCAGCGCTGGAGAGAAAGGGTTGCGATTGGAGTAAATAGCCGTAATCTTGAAAATCTTATGGTTGACCTTTCCTTGGGTTTTTCTCGCTTAAATGAATTGAAGAAATTGCTTGAATCAGCAAATCTTCAAGGGGTTCCCATAGTTGCTGAATCCGGAATTGAGAGCCCTGAGGATGCTAAGACTGTTTCTGAAGTTGCTAACGCAGTATTAGTAGGTTCGGCATTAATGTCTTCAGATAGCATTTCAACCGAAGCTGAGCGTTTATTTGGCCGAAGGGTTTTGCTAGAAAAGCCGTGGATAAAACTTTGCGGATTCACGCGTGCCCAGGATGTGCAAGCCGCTTTAACCAATGGAGCGGATTCAGTAGGATTTGTAATGACTCCTGGGTTCGCCCGGAGCCTATCTCTTAAAGATTTTTTGGGGTTAAAGAATGACCCTATTTTATCACCCGTTTCGAGAGAGCTAAAAAAAAGGGCGGTTGCGGTAACGGTAAACCCATCCGATTCGGACATCGAAAAATTGGTTGATTTGGGGGAATTTTTAACAATTCAACTTCACGGAGATGAAAGTTCCTCAAGAGTAAGTGAAATAAAACATCGTTTCGGCCTTAGAGTTATAAAGGCTCTCACCCTGCGAAGTCGCGAAGAGGCAAGAGAAAGCCTTTCCTTGCCGGCGGATTTAATTTTATGGGATGGTATTCGGCCTGAGGCTCGCCAGGCCCAAGGAGGGACCGGCCATCCATGGAATTTTGAACTCGCCGAGGGAATATGTACTGAGAGAGTGATTCTTGGCGGGGGAATAAAAGTCGAGAATTTACAAATTGTGGCTTCCACAAAAGTTTCCGGAATTGATTGTTCTAGCGGAATCGAAACATCCCCGGGTTTAAAATCGGTCGAGAAAATCAGAAACTTCATAGAGTCAGCAAGGAAGACCTGGGGGAAAGTTTAGAAAACTATGCTTCCACCAAAAATGAAATTCTTAAGGCGTTTGTGGGCTATGGGTCCTGGAAGACGCTCGTAATCCCCGTCTGAAATGTAACTTGCATCGAAGTGGACAATTTTTTGATAACTAAACCGAAAACCCAAGCTGAAACGGTCTCCATTAAAATCGTACATGAAATTCGTGTAATTGGTAATCGGGATTAAGCCTCCAACCATGAAAAATAACGGGTCAGCCCATCCTTCAGCTCTGTCGTACTTATAGTTGTATCCGCCGTATTTTCCGCGGGCCAATTTATCCCAACCATTGTAGGTGAACTTGAAATTTCCTGTTCCAAAGTTAGTGCCCACTCCGCCCCAAATTACGGGGACCCCGGCGCTTACCCAGGCGGATGAGTATCCGGAACCAGCGTCGGTGCAAAAGCTCCCGCCCAGGGTTATGTTTCCCGGAACTTGATATTTTGCATTTACGTAAGTAGGTTCAGGAATGTTGTACCGGTCTTGGTTGGTAAAGGTTTTATCGATTCCAAGCTCAAATCCCTCGAAAACCCCGTAAACAAGCTTGACCGAAGTGTCAAAGTAATTATCATCAGGAAACTGGCGATCGTTGATATCATAAAGTTCGAAAGGAATGGCGTGAACTGCGACAGCGGATTTTCCCGGTTCCATGACGCCAGGGGATGGAACCAGCAATGCGCCTGAATTTCCGGTTAAACTGATTCCTTGCCTTGGATTTTTTCGTTCGGTTAATAAAGGTCTCAGGCCTGCGGGGATTCTGGTTTCAGGGGGAAGGGTTAGAGCGTCATAATCCGCTTTGTTACCGCCTAGCGAGAAAAAATTTGGGTTTTCTAATTGCGAATTAGCGTTTCCTATTGTCCGAAATTGACCTGATGGGTAGTTATTTATCGGTTCAAGGGTTAACGGGGGAATTATTTTGGAGTTTGGGGCGGGTTTTGATTTGGAGTATCTTGAGTTGAGAAAGTCCTGGAAGGCGGAGAGATCAAGACCCGAAAGTTCATTGGCATTTGCCATGGCAAAAAACAGTAAGCCTAAAAACAACCATTTGAATTCTTTCATGGCAACAATATCGACATAACAAAAGCAATCCCGAATAAAAAAAGCTGTTATGAGCATTCCAGAAAATTTCAGGGTAGTCCCAAGCTTCAGCAGATTAAGCTAAATCTTATAGAAAAAAAATGCAGTAAGCGTTCAGCTACCAGCGTTCAGCATTCAGCAAAGAACCTAGGAAATTCTTTACCCACCACACCGCTTCAATAAATATCAAACTTTGAGACCCCTTCAACATTTCGGTTAGTAGGGGTCGTTCGCGAACCTACTCTTAAACCGCAGTACTCGGTGCTTTTAGTAGTAGGATGCGCCTTGGCGCATGCTGCTGAATTGATGCGGGTTACCGCATCCTACGAAATGCTTGAAATATCCTCAACTAGCTGTATTTTGCCTCTTTTGTTAATCATGACCGGACCTAATGCATAATTCGTTATTTTTTTGCTGATGGTTGATAGCTTAGTGCTTAAAAAAAATATTTCCTTGGGAGTTTCCGGAATCTTTATGACACGGAAGGGGGGGGTAATGAAAATGTAACAAATCTTAACATTTTTCTTTTTTTTGCCGATGTATTAAGTAGAAGTGGCGGAGGTTAAGCAGTGTTATTTTGGATCTTGACTTTTATCACCATTGCACTTATCATTCGCGAGGCAAAGTATCATGTTTAAGCGGTTGTTTTTGTTCGGGTTGGTTTCCATGTTTTGGACTTGCGTTTTATCAGGGTGTTTTTAATAAGCGTTTAACAAAGGCCTAAACGCCTTTGAAGATATATTTGAGCGACCATCTTCAAAAAATGGTCGCTCAACCCTTTTAGGTCAGCTTTAATACCCTTTGCCCTTAGCCGCTTCGCCTTTAACAATCTGAACCGATGCGCTTGCGCCTACCCTTGTTGCTCCCGCGGCAATCATTTCCTGAGCGGTTTTTGTGTCGCGAATTCCGCCGCTCGCCTTTACTCCCATGCTTGGGCCAACCACTCGCCGCATTAAGGCAATATCCGCCGCGGTCGCCCCACCCGAACTAAAGCCGGTAGAGGTTTTCACAAAATCAGCTCCTGCAAGTTTAGAAAGTTCGCAACCTTTAATTTTTTCTTCCTCGGTCAAAAGGGCCGTTTCTAAGATAACTTTCACCGTATTGTTTCCCGCGGCTTCAACGACCCGGGAAATATCATTCTTTACCATTTCGAAATCTTTGGATTTAAGGCCGCCTACATTTATCACCATGTCAATTTCAGTAGCGCCATTTGCGATTGCATCTCGAGTTTCCATAACCTTCGTAAAGGTGGAGGTGGCACCAAGGGGAAACCCGACAACCGTGCAAACTTTCACAGGGGTTCCTTTCAGAAGTTTAGCGGCGAGCGAAACATTTCCCGGGTTAACGCAAACCGAGGCAAAAGTGAACTGTCTTGCTTCATCGCATAGTTTAGTGATATCCGCGGTTGTAGCGTCAGGTTTTAAAAGGGTGTGATCAATGTAACGAGCTAAATCTTTCGCCGGAACGGGCGCATCGTGTCCTTTTTCAATTCTGTCCGCGCCCGCTTGAATTACTTCTCTAACCGAGGTCTCGCAAGAGGATGAGCAGCTTCCATAAGATCGGGAACAGTCGGCTTTTTTGCATTTCCCGGTCGAGAAGTCTTGTTGAGATTTTGGAGAAATAGCTTGGGAAAGGGATGGAGCGGGAGCGTTGCAAATTGAACATCCAAGGTTGCTTGACATACAAGCTTCACATTTAGAATCAGGTTTTAGGGAAACAGCTTGCCTTTCGAATCGGACGCCCATGGTTTCAAGCTCTCTACGAAACTGTGTGACCTTTTTGGCGACTCCCGCTGGAAAATAGCGGGTCGGGTCCAAAATGGATTCGTCGGAAACGATCACCGGGATTCCGTCACATAAGGCGAACGAGATGATTTGAGTCGCGTAACTATCCGAAATGAGGTTTGCAGCCTTAGACAAAGTGTTTATGGAAAGGGATGGAATTAATAATTCTTCAACTTTTTTCAATGCGTCAGGCGCAGGTAATGTCTTTGATGAGCAAATCTCTATGTTTCGACCCACGGAAATTGCGCCCACTTTTTCAATTAGGTAATCTGAAAGGAAAAGCAAGGAATTGCTTGGAACAAGCGCAGAAATTTGCGGTAAGACCTGATCAAGAATTCGAAAATTAGCGGTCAAAAGTACGCCTTTTTTTAAAGCTGCGATTCGCGGCGCAGTGGAGGGAATTTGGGGAGGGGTATATGAGGCACCCCGATTTACGGAGTCCGATTTAAGTTTCAACATAACTTCGCGCGCTATTTTTTCAACTATGCCGTCCATGCTTTTTTCTCCTGGATTTCTCAAATTCCCTAATTTCTAGTACAAATTCAGATGCCTAAGGATTTTTCAAAAATCATTCGGTTGTGAAACATTATTGAATCTATAATTCCTACGATACCGGCATCGGCGGGGGCTTCTTTTTTTCCAAGCATTTGTTGGACCGAGCTACCTTCCTTCATTATAAGCACTATTTCGTCCAAATCCGCCCCAATAAAATCAACGCAAAGAACCTCGGTTCCTTTGGGAGTTAGGTCCAAGGTTAGGGGTTGAACAAGAAGAAGGGCTTTCCCATCAAACGCGGAGTTTTTTATCGTTGAAACGACCTTTTTTACGACTTTTCCGATGATCATCGAGATCCTTGAATTGAATCAACAATTCCTAAAATTGTTGCATCCGATGATGGTCGTTTTCCAATAAAAGGCAAGGAGGCTTCGCTTCCTCCGCAGAGAAAAACGGTCTCCCCGCAACCAGCACCTATGGAATCGCAGGCAACGAAAGGTTTTCCCTTAGGGGCGCCGTTTCCATCAATTGGCGTTACGATAATAAGTTTTAACCCGGAGAACTCTTTGTCTTTTTGGGTGCAGACAACTCTTCCAAGAACTTTACCGAGATACATTTTTCCTCCCTGGTTTGCATGAATCTAGCAAAACTTTCCAATTCGCGCAACGAAAAATCTAATCTTTGATAATTAATTCGCCATTCGTTTCTGATTCAGAAGACCGCTTATCTAATGTCTCTTCAATAGGTGAATTCGGGGTGTTTTCTGTTTCTGAAGCTTGATTCGATTCAGGTTCATGGGGAATTTCTTCGGAATCAGGTTGAGGCTTTTTTAAGAGTGAAGAAATCGGAGCGAACCCTTCAAAACTTTCTTTCCAGCGAACATCCATTTCACGAAGCTTTTCGGGGGGAGCATTTTTGGGGATACTAACTTGAGTTCCGGCACGAAGCTGAACGATTTTTCGCTCACGGCCTTTTATCCAGCCTGAACCTTTGCTTAAGGCGAAAGAAAAATTTCCATACTCGTCAGCTTCCGCCCAAGCTTCCCCTTTCTGAATCTCAAAAGCGTTCTGTGATCCGTGAATGGAAAAACCGGTGGAGTTTTCAGGAATAACAACGTGAATACGCCCCAACAATAGCCGCACTCCGGAGCCTTCTATTTGAAAAAGAGTCCCCGGAAAAATTTCCAATGTTTCACCATGGTCAAAAATGATTTGGGGGGAAGAAGCCAAACCTTGGAGAGTATCCCTGGATCTTCTAACAAGGCTTCCTTCAAAAATTCGGTCAAAGTTTTTGGCAGGAACAAAATCTGTACAATTTAAAAGCCTTTGGGAAATTTGATTCTCTTGGGAATTTACCAGGACCGGGAGCAAAGCGAACGGCTTTCCTAGCAAAATCAGACATTTAAATAAAAAAACCGCAAGAACGAATAGGTTGGAAAAAGATCTTTTCGTAAGGTCAAACACCTTTAACCATTTTACTTTGATTCGCCGGGAGGAGCATCACCGGGTTTGGCTTGAGGGGAAGGCTGTTCCATGGGGGGTAATGCGGGTGTGCCCTCAGAAGCTGAAGGATCGGTAGATTCTTTGCGGATAATGCTTTCTATTTGTTGGCTTTGAAGTTTTTCCGCGATCCACCGGACTTCATCTCTAAGGGATAAAATTTCATAGTAAAGCGCGGTTGCCATTAAGATGATTCCAACGTAAGCATAGATTTCAGGCCCTTTTGTTCTAACATAGACCCAGGTAAAAACCACCATGGCAAAGATCACAATGATGAGCTTGCGGATTCTTTGTCGATAAATGCTTCCGTGCGGGAAAAACGCGTCTCTCCAACGTAAGGACTCCCGGGTGATCCCTTCGAGAACCCAAATTTCGTCCCTAATGATTAATAACTCAACATAAATCATTGTAATCATCAGCATGGTTCCAAGAAAAGATATCAAGTCTCTTCTTCCGCTGTATTTAAAGACATGTTGAAAGACATAAAAAGCGAAAACAATAACTAAAATCTTTTTAACGTAATTTAGGAGCATTATTTCGAATAACTCAACTTCCAAACGCCTCTTTAACTAGTTCTGGGCGGGTTTGCATGACCGAAACCACTTCTGCATCCATTCGAAAAGAATATGAAGGAGTTTCGGCGGTAAAAATCGTCCCGGTTGGAACGAAACGAAAACGATCTTCAAACATTTTCAATAGTTTTTTGGCTTGATCTAGGGAAGATTGGCTCATTCGATAATAGATGAAACGGTCAATGATTTGTTCAAACTGATTTTTTGAAACTCCCAGTTTTTCAAGGTTTTGTTGAAGAATATCCTGATTTTTTGATTTTCGGAACTTGATGTATTCTAATAAGCAACCTTCAATTCTTTGGGGTTCAAGCTTTACGAACCGACATCCTAACCAATACGCATATCCAAAAACAAGTAACCAAGAGAAAATTAGGACAAAAAAGCCCCAACAAAGAAACTTGATCGTTTTTTTCATTCCACTGAAATAGTAGCATTAAAGCAGTGAGTAGGCAATAGGAATCAGGAAAAAGTGGTTGAGTCCTTTCATATACAAAAGTAATGCAGTAAGCGGCCTTGGCAGTTTCTGAAACAATCAGTACCTAATTTCAATCAACAATATTGTAGCGGTTTCTTCTCTATATTTCTTGCATAACTAAGGAACTCGTGATAAAACCGAAGGCGAACTATGAACTTTTTCATGGAGAGAATGTTCCAATGCCTGCTTCCAAAAAGATTTCCTTGAAAAAATCCGTTGGTCAGAACTTATTTGCACGTGAAAGCGGTCTTCCTCCGGTTGTAGAGATTTTGAGAGGATTGGCCGCCATTCCGTCTCCCTCCGGTTACACCGGGGAAATTGTTTCACACATTTCAAAAATAGCTGAGAAAGCTGGGATTAACGCGACAAAAACAAATAAGGGCGGTCTACTAATCGGAAACCATCCATTCCCGGAAATTGTGGTAAGCGGCCATATAGATACTCTCGGCGCCATGGTAAGCGGAATCAATTCGAACGGATCGCTGGCCTTCACCAAAATTGGAGGCCCGATCCTAGCCACCTTCGAAGGGGCGTATGTTACCGTCTTAACCACGGAGGAAAAGGCTTTCCGCGGAACTCTTCTCCTTAGCAATCCTGCTTCCCATGTGAATAAAGAAGTTGCCACTACCGAGCGAAAGCCGGAAAATATGCAAATTCGCTTGGATGCCGAGGCGGTTAGTAAAGAGGAAGTTTTGAAATTAGGGATTCAAGTGGGGGATTTTATTTTTTTCGACCCAAAATTTGAGTATGTTAACACCGGTTTTATAAAATCTCATTTTCTCGATGATAAGGCGGGTTCCTCGGTCATGATCGATGCGTTTTTAACGCTTGGCTCGAACCTCCTAAAAAAGATGCCGGTGGTTTTTTTCTTCTCGAATTTTGAGGAAGTGGGCCACGGAGCTTGCGGGGGCCTTCCAACCTCGGCAAAGGAGATGTTGGTTGTTGATATGGGGGTGGTGGGAGAACGAGTTGAAGGAGATGAGCTTTCCGTTTCAATTTGCGTGAAAGATTCTTCAGGGCCTTATGATTACGATATTCGGCGGGCTTTGGCAAAACTTGCGAAAGAATTGAAATTGCCCTATAAACTTGACGTTTTCCCGTTTTACGCGTCCGATGGTTCAGCCGCCTTACAAGCCGGAAATGACCTTAGAGTGGCGTTGATTGGTCCGGGGGTATCAGCGTCCCACGGGATGGAAAGAACCCATGTAAAAGCGCTAGAAGCCACCAAATCTCTTGTAATTGCTTATTTGAAGCATATTTTTAAAATGCGTTAAAAGGTAAGGAAAGAGCGAGTTGCTTTCAATAAAGAGCTTATTTCGGATTCCAGGAATTTTATTTTTTTCCCTGCTATTTTCATCCAACGGGTTTGCCCAACTTGCCAGCGAGCCATTTTACGATTTTGAATTTGCCAATATTTACGCGGAATTGTTTCCGGAAAAGAATGAAGCGGATGTAATAGCAGTTTTATATCTCAACGGCAACGGTTCTGACCCGGTTTTC
>JACPTH010000410.1 GCA_016192885.1 bacterium
CTGCATCCGCCACAAACAGGGCTCTTCCCAACTTCCAATCACGCAAATCATCCTTATTTTTTTCTACAGTTGCAACATCAGCCGTGTTTCCCGGAAAAACCCAACATCGAACTGGAATTCCTTCGCGAGTTACAGCGAGGGCAACAACAACTTGAATCTCAAATAGACCGCCTACACATTTTCCGTAAAAAAGCGGGTAAAATTTTCTAAAAGAGGCGTTATTACTAGATTCTTAATTGTGGATAATTCTAAAATCTACCTACTCGTCCGAAACTCAAGCTCGGGGAATCGAGATGAGCTGTCAGCGCGAAGCAGAGAGAATTTTTGCTTTGACCGAGAATTGCCGCCTTTTTGCCGATAGGTTACAATATTTAGGGGTTAGCTAAGATTGCTTACTTGAATGATTCCCTTTGGGCAAACGTGTGTACATTCAAGACAGCGAATGCAATCAAGTCCGTCTATTTCCTCGGTAACGTCAAGGGCAATTGGGCAGGCTTTTCGGCATGCTTCGCAGGCGACGCATCTTTTTGAGTCCAATTCAAGTTTCCAATAGCTAACCTTGTTAAAAAGACCGAGAAACGCTCCTAACGGGCAAGCCCAACGACAAAACGGCCTTCTGAATGCGGTCATACAAACCATAAAAAAAAACAACATGAAAACCTTCCAAGCATAGAGCGCCCCGAGGGATTTTCGCAAATCCTGGTTCATTAGCGGCAACAACACTCCGCCTTCTAATGTCCCTGCGGGGCAAACGTATTTGCAATAGGTTGGGTCGTGAATTCCCTGTTGGTTTACGTACAAAAGCGGGAAAAGAACAACCGTTGTAATCAAAAGAACGAATTTGAGATAGTTTAATTTTTTAGGCGCTGAAAGTTTTGGGGCCGGAATTCGGTATAAAATGTCTTGAAACCAGCCAAACGGGCAAATCCAGCCGCAGGTCGCCCTCCCAACAAATGATCCTACTAATGTAAGAAAGCCGACGACAAAAAATGGAACTCCGCTTGTTATCGATAGAACTTTTTCAAAAAAGGTCTGCGTTGCGGTTATGTCCAACCCGCCTCCGCCTGCAAGAATAACTTGGACGGCTCCAACCGGGCAGGCAAAAAGCGCTCCAGGGCAACTGTAACAGTTCAACGTCGGAACGCAAACATTTTTGGAAACGCCGGTGAAAATGCTCCCCGTAAAAAAACCTTTTAGATACCCATTGGTTAATAGGGTCGCAACGGCTTGAAACCTTGTTCTCTTGGTCATCCTATGCCGATGCATTGAAGGCATACGGTTGTTGCCTTCAGGAAGATTTTTTCCGTCTCATGGTTGAGTAATCCGATTACCACGGCTATTAACCCTAGAATCAGAACAAGTTTCAATTTCCAATTTACACGGCTTTCGATTTTTGGGGCTTCGGATGTTTTCATTTGAGTCATATTTCTTAGTTGCTGAAGACGGACCGCTAACTACTTCTTGTTATGATATCCCCCATCTCAACAAATATCAATATTTCCGCGTTAAACGCCGATACTAAATGTGGTTTTCCCCATTGCGAATGGACCTAATTAAGATGGTTCTAGAATTCCGGAAAGGAGAGTAAAATGGGCCAACTTATACAGCTTTTCCCCAAAAAATCCCTCGATTCTGATTCCCCCAATCTCGATCGAAACCAGAGAATAAGGCTAAACTTCATAGAAACGTCAATAAAATCTTTGCATTTAGAAGAATTAGCCCTCGAACAATCGATTCAAAGGAAATGTCCCCAGGAAATCTCGCGACTAAAGAGTCTGGATTTAAAAATTTCGCAGTTAGAAGGCGAGGCGGCAAGAATTCTTTCCCGCCAGCCGAGTTCTAGCGCTTCCTAATTTGCAAAATGATCTATGTTAAGTTACCGAATGTTTCAAAACCACTTAAAAAGAAGAGGAAATGATACGTGCTCATTACGACCACAGATTCAATCGAGGGACAAGCAATTGAAAAGTATCTTGGAATTGTCACCGGAGAGGCCGTT
Source organism: bacterium (assembly GCA_016192885.1). Lineage (GTDB taxonomy): Bacteria > Muiribacteriota > Ozemobacteria > Ozemobacterales > Ozemobacteraceae > JACPTH01. The sequence continues at coordinate 2,000 of JACPTH010000410.1, forward strand.
TTTGGAGTCGGAGTCTTTGCCGATCTCAAGGCTGGCTTCTCAGACTTGGTGGGAGGAAGGGTGGAGAGCTATGAAAAAGAACTTGAGAATTCAAAAAACAACGCTCTCGTCGAAATGATAAAAGAAGCAAAGATACTCGGAGCCCACGCCATTGTCGGGGTGGATATTGACTACCTGGAATTTCTTGGAAAGTATTTCATGGTGGTAGTGAACGGTACCGCGGTGATTTTAAAAGGTTTTGACGAAGGCGGTTTTCCGGACAATTTTGTCATGCCCTTGGATTTAAAAAAACCGGCTGATTAGATGAAAGGAAGCTTTATTGTTGGGGACGCAAAGCTCTTAGCCCGTTCATTACTACTAACAGGGAAGCGCCCGTATCGGCAAACACCGCCATCCAAAGTTGCGCAACCCCCCCCATGGCTAAAAGAAAAACTAATAGTTTGATTCCGATCGCCATGGAAATATTCTGTCGAATTATTCTTCGGGTCTTTTTTGCGATTGTCAAAAACAAAGGTAATCTTGAAAGATCATCATTAAGGAAGACCACTCCGGCAGTTTCGAGCGCCGCATCGGTGCCTCTGCTTCCCATGGTTGCTCCCAACGTTGCGGTCGCCAAAGCGGGAGGGTCGTTTATTCCGTCCCCAACCATAAGGGTTGGGCCGACATCCAGGTAAAGTTTTTCAAGATGGGCCGATTTGTCTTCGGGAAGAAGCTTTCCAAAAGACTGATTGATTCCAAGGGCATTCCCGAATTCCGACGCCGCTTCCTGGCGATCCCCTGAAAGAAGTACGGTAAGCGAAATTCCTTGATCCTTCAAGGATCTAATCGCCTGCTTCGCCTCGGGCCGAATTTTATCCCCGAGCAATATAAGACCTAAAAGGCCTTGGTTGTCGCAAAGAGCGGAAACCGTTACGCACGTTCCGATAAATGTCGGAAGATCGCCCTTCCAATTTGGGCAAATTTCCAAAGCCCATTCAAGGTCTCCAAATCTATAATGAATTCCTTCGACCGTTCCTTCGATTCCATGGCCTTTGGTTGCAATAAACCCGGAAACGGGAAGATGAGGAATGTTTTCGGAATGAGCGCGCGCTTTGAATGCTCTTGCCAACGGGTGTTCAGAAGCATCCTCAAGCGAAATTGCGATTTTCGAAAGAAAAGATGCGTCCGTTCGCTTGGTTGGCAAAACTTCAAGTATTTCGGGATTTCCGATAGTTAAAGTTCCGGTTTTGTCAAAGCATGCAACCTGAATTTTCGTAGCGGCTTCGATGTTGTCTCCGCCTCGAACCAAAATACCTGAACGAGCCGCTGAAGCCATCGTTGAAACAAGCGTGACCGGCGCGGCTAAAACCAGCGCGCACGGGCACGAAATTACCAAAAGAACCAGGGAAGAATAGATCCACTGGGCAAACGGTTGACCGAAAAACAAGGGCGGAACGATCGCAACCAGGAGAGCCATAAAAACTACCACAGGAGTATAAATTTCGGCAAAGCGCTCCATCGAGCTTTGGAATTTAGTTTTCTTCGCCTGAGCCTTTTCTACCGATACCATAACCCTTGAAAGTCTTGATTCCGCGGAAATGGCGGTTACTTCAACCAGCAGGGTTCCGTCCTGATTCCAGGTGCCCGCATAAACCCCGGCGCCCATGTTTTTTAAAACCGGAACCGATTCCCCGGTTAAAGCGCTTTCATCAATGCTTGAATTACCCTCAATCACCTTTCCGTCCAAGGGTAGGCGCTCGCCGGGCTTAATTCGAATAATATCTCCCACGACAATTTTTGAGACAATTACTTCTAATTCTTTTTCATTCCCAGTTTTGGAAACCAAATGAGCGACGCTTGGAAGTTGTACTTTCAGGGCGTCAATAGAAGCTCTCGCTTTTTCAGTGCTCATTTTTTCAAGCCATTTTGCGATTGAAAAAAGGAACAAGACAGTCGCGCCTTCAAGGTACTCATTAATGCAAATTGCTCCAAAGGCGGCGACAAGCATTAGGAAATTCATTTCCAAAGTACCTGATTTGAGGCAATTCAAAGCCTTTTTCGCAATGGGGACACCGGCAACAATCATTCCAAAAAGAAAGAAAGAGGGAATCTTTAGCAACCAAGCGCAACCAATGCTCACACCCGAAACAAAAGTTATATTTGCTTCATTTGACCAGAAAAATCGCTTTCCGGGTTCTTTTGCGGATACCTCTTGAAAAGTAACCCCGTGCTGACTGCCAAGCTTATTTAGAACCGTCTCGCAGTCTGATTCAAGATTGCAAATTATTTGGACAACCCCTCCCATGAAATCAATCTCAGCGTCTATTATTCCCGATTGGATAGATATCGCTTTTTCCAGTTCTTTCGCGCAATTTGGGCAATCCAAGCCCACAACACGCCAAGTATGTTTATGAGAAGCTCTGCTCATTATTTTCTTTAACCTCGGAACAGCTTATGTCGATACATTTTTGAAAAACTTCGATGAAGAAAAAACTATGTTCGGGTATCTGCTCAATAAAAGGGGGCACGCGCCTGTTGCACGACGCCCCCTTCTCGACACGCGAAATGAATTCGCGTATCTCAAACCCCGCGGTCGGTCGCGGTGCGCCCTCCAAAATAACTTTAACTCTTTTACCACAATTTTCATTCTATCCCGAATTATTGGGCAGATCTACGTTCGGTTCCTTTTTTTTTAAAAAAATCTAAATTATTTTCGAATTTGAATTGACTTCGTTCTATTAAATATTTTACCATGTGGTTCGCGGTTTTCCAAAGCCCGGTTCATTTCGGGAATTGATGAGAGCTAAAGATAAAGGAGGGGTTTTAATGAGTTATCGCCGAGTTTCGATCTTTTTTTTAATGGTTTTTTGTTTTTTTCCCTTTTCCGCTGGCGCAACCGATTTTTCGAAAACAGTTGTTGTTCCAAGCCAGGTAGACGCCCTTATCGCTAAACTTATTGAAGTACAAAATCTCAAACTTTCTTTATCATACCTTATTGACCCGCGAGCTGAGGGTTTTTTGACGGAAGTTCTTAAAAATCTTCCTTCAGATTCGAAAGAAAACATTCGAGCGAAATTAAATAGTAAATTCGCGCATCTAAAAGTTTGGAGCCTTGATACTCAAATTGAAGAGATAAGCTCTAAAATCGTGAAGTTGGTTGAAAAAAATTCCGCAAATCTTAGTAAAGTTCTTGAGGCCTCCGAGAATTCAAGTTTTCCGGAATCCGCGGTTTTTTCTCCTCTTCTTAAAACCTTATTAGATCAAGATACTTTCAACTCAAATCTTGATTCTATTTCTTCCCCGGAAAAAAATGAAGTTCAAAAACTTGTTTCCCGTCTTAAAGGCGAAAATGAAAAAGACCTATTTGAGGCACTTGAAGGAAAATTTTCCAAAACCCAAGTTAAAGATTTTCCAATTCAAAAGCTACTGAATCTTTCCCCTAATGTCAATTTTTCTGAAAAGGAACCCGTTGTCGGAGCTATTCATGGCTTTGCCAACGGAGCCCGCGTACATCTCATTTTAGATAAGCTTGCCGGGAAGGTTCGCGGAGAGGTTAACGGCAATTTAGTTAGTTTAAGAAGTTTTCCATTCGGAACGATTTCAGGCGAAGCGAACGGAGCCCAAGTCGATTTAAGGGAAGATTGGAGTCCGGAGACCTATGTGGTTGATGGAACCGCCAATAATAGCCCCGTACGCGTTTCTATTGATTGGAAAAAGGGAACTTTAACCGGTTATTCAAATCATAGTTCCCTCGCGATTAACTTCGATATGGAAAAGGGAACGGTCGTTGGGTACGCCAACCACGGCCAGGTTTCTCTTCAATACAAAAATGGAAGTTTAACCGGATATATGAACCATTCACAAGTTGACTTGCATTTTTTGATTTATGACCTTCACGATTTTCTCCAAAATTTCTACCTGTTTCTTAATTAGTTGAAACGAATGGGGGGGTTCATAATTTTGAACCTCCCACACAGC
>JACPTH010000345.1 GCA_016192885.1 bacterium
AATTGGCGCATCGAGTCGTTTCTGAGATTGAAAAGGGAAGAGACCGGCTTATTGAAGAACTGAAATCGAAGATGCCATTTAACCCCTTCATTCAAGACGTTATTCGCCTTTCAAGCCAATGCGCGGGTTTTGAGAAACTTCATAAAACTCCGGGGATTTCTCGATAAGTTTTCAGGAAAAAGTTTGGGAGAGTTTCAAAAGAAAAAAAATGAAGCTTAATAGAATTAAGATCCTTCTTGTTCTTTTGATAGGGGTTGCTTCAACTTTGGGCGCCCTTTGCCCAAAACTTTTTTGCGCTGAAAATTTTGAAATAAGCCAAAATAAAGATCCGTCGTGGCTTTCAAAGGCGGTGAATTCTACTCTAGAGAACATCGCAGGGGTTTTCCAAAGGAAATCGGTTGAATTAGCCGCGCGATTAAGGGAAGGAAAGCGTCTTAATTTAGAGATAAAGAACCAATTTTATGATAAGCATCTTCGTCGCATTTTTGTTGATTTTAAAGGTACCGGAATTTTTTCGGGGAAATTGCCTTTTAAGTTCGATCTTTCAGATTATTACATCACGTCTGACGGTCCGATTGCATATGATTTGATAATTGAGAAGATGAGCCAGGAAGGCGGGGCAATTGTTTTTTCGTTTCATGGCGACCTGGTCGTTTCTCTCGATAAAATAATTTACGAATTGGCAAAAACCACCGCCCAAATTGTAGGAGCCGTGGCCATTAACCAAGCTTCCAACCATATTCTTGAGTTTTTGCAAACAGCCGATTTAGGGTTGTTCGCTAAAGCGGTTACTCAGACCTTTTCCAAATTTTCAAAGGAAACTTTGGCTGAAGGCGGCGCTAATGTGCTTGATAACGCCATTCGTGTAAACAACAAGAAATTGGCTGCTTTTGTAAGGGAAGCAATTACCAGCGGTGGGATGGCAAGTTTTTTGACATTGGCGATCATTCGCTCATCGTCAAATGCGATAGCGAGCGTTGTCGGTGCTTCCCTCGGGGCAATGGCCGGAAATCTTGTCGCTCCCGGGGTCGGAGGAGTAATCGGGGCGTTTGTAGGGGGCCTCGTTCTTTCCGATGCCGTAAAAGTCGTGGTTTACGAATTGACCGTGGATTTCCCGATCGAAATCAGCTTGAAGAAGATCGTGAAATTTCAGGAAATTTTGAATTCTTGTAACAGCGATGCAATTTCGCGAGCAAAGGTCGAAAAATATTCCAGATTCATTTTCTCAAAAATTAAACGAGAAGTAGATTGGGAAGAATATAAAACGTTAGACATAGTTATCAACAAGGTTGAAAAATTTCCTAAAGAGCAGAGAAAATGTTTTGTCAGCATTTTTCAAGAAGTGCTTGAACTCTTGCGATTTAGGGTGATAGAGAAGAAAGATTGGTATTCGAGCAAAAAATTTTACCAGGTTAAGCAGAAGATTTCAGAATGGGGGTTGGTAGAACTTTTCCCCGGATTTTAAGAAACCAATCAAAAAAATCGAAAGGTATTTGCTTTCAAAGAAGGGCAAAATTCAGGAATTACGTTGAGGGAATCAGCCCAGATCGTGAAAAATTTCACGCTAAGTTTACCTTTTCTGTCACGCAAATCACAAAACCTTCTTGAAAGAAAAACCGCGAAACTTCACTTTATACAATTACGAATTAAAAATTACGAATTGAAAAACTCGCTTCATTGAAGAGTTTGGTAACATCGAAGTAACATTTTTCAATACGCTTTCATATAAAAAGAGTTTTTGTAAATCCCTCATAATTAAAAAGGATCGTAGCGATAACCGACGCCATGAACTGTCTGAATGAGGCGCGGGGCATGATGGTCGGTTTCGATTCGTTTGCGAAGCAAGGAAACATGCTGATCAAGAGTTCGGCTGGTTGGAAGGTGATCTTCGTCCCAGCAGGCGAAGGAAATGTCTTGGCGAGAAAGCACCTTGCCGGGATTTGCCGAAAAAAGAGATAACATCCGGGTTTCACGCAGACTCAGGTCGATTACGGTGGAGCCGCGTCTGGCACGTAGTTCGGCGGGAAAAATTTCCAAATCTCCTAGACGGAAGGGTTCTTTTAAGGCATCGTACGCCGCTTCGTTTTTTTGCTTCACGGCAAGACAGCGGCGGGTGACAGCGCGAATGCGGGCGATTACTTCCCGAACCCCGAAAGGTTTGACGATAAAGTCATCGGCTCCCAATTCGAGACCTACAACCTTGTCAATTTCCTCGCTCTTCGCGGAAATGAATATAATTGGGACCATTGAATTGGCTTGGCGAATCGCGCGAATTACTTGAAAACCGTCTTTTTTCGGCATCATGATGTCAAGACAGATAAAATCAGGTTTCTCCCGCTGGAATAGGGCAAGCGCATGGGAACCGTCTTCCGCGGCAAAAACCTGATATCCTTCGTCTTGAAGTATTTCCGTCAATCCCTGCCGGGTCATGCGATCGTCTTCAGCCAAAAGAACTTTCATGAACTTTCTCCTTATGGACCATGTTCGAGGCTATTCACGAGCTGGGGAGGACATCTCATTGATGAAATGTTCGCTCGGAAGCAAGCCCCCATTGGGTGATTCGAATCCGGAATTTCGACGTCCTCAAAAAGAGGGCCGTTGCTCCAAACCAGTAAAAGATCCCCACCGTGAAGTCGGGAAAGCTCTCGAGCAATGGTCAAACCAATTCCCGTTCCTGATACTCCTTCATGGACCCTGTCGCTCAAACGAGCAAATGGTTTAAAGATTACGTCTAGTTTGTCAAGAGGAATTCCCTCACCAAAATCACGAACCCAGATGAAAAGGCGGTTTTCCCGAGCCGCGCTTCTTAGAATCATTCTTTTTCCCGTTTGAGCGTACTTCTCAACATTGCTCAAGAGGTTTCCAAGGATTTGTTCCAGAATATCCGGATCGAAATCCATCGGCGAAGAGGCGTTCAGGTCAAGCTTTAAACTTAGATCCCGTCCAATCAAAGCTGGCCGGAAGCTTTCGACCACCGCGAGAATAGTCTGGTCGGGGATGCCATTGCGGGGTTTGGGATGAATCTTTCCCTTTTGGTGCTTGGAAAACGTCAAAACGTTGTTGATAAGGCGGCTAAGCCGGCGGCTTTCAAGTATGATTATCTCCAACCGACGTTTGTTTTCCGGATCGTCTTCCGGGAGTCGTTCTTCCATGAGCTCAGCATACATTCGAATGTTTGTGAGAGGAGTCTTCAATTCGTGCGAAACCTGATTAACGAAGTTAACCCGCTGCTCGGCTTCTCGAAGTTCTCGCGTGTGTTCGCGGTATAAAAACAGCGCGAGTCCGACTAGAGTCATGGCAAGGGTAAGAAGGCCCGAAAAAATTTGAAAGGAAATTCCGCCGACGAGTTGCTGAGAAAAAAATCCCGGCTCCGCGTTGAATTGGAGGCACCAAATACCCTTGGTTTTACTCGAACCCCACCGAAAAATCAGGCGATTGTTTGCGTCGGCAAGAATGATAGATCCGGAACTCAGGATAGGATCGGAACGCGAAGTATCGGGAAGCATGGCGATAATATCAGCCAAAAGACGGATTCTGCTAATCTCCGCTCCGATGAGGCCCCCATTAGAAGTTCTCCGCCAATACAAAAGATGAATGTCCGTATCCCAGAACCAAGGGTGCCAACCATCTTCTATGCTTGGGGAGCTACTTTTATGCGAGGTTTGTCTCAGGGAGGAAGAAACCGGATAAGAAACTTCGCTTTTTGCGCGCAATAAAAACTTGTCGTCGAAAATAGCTTGGGTGCGCTGAAGAAAAGCCTGTTCCGCTTCGGTGAGGGCTACCTGGGGGATTGGAAACAAGAGTCGTCCGTCAGAATTCTGTGCAAAAACTTGAGAAATTGTCGGGAGTTTAAGGGCGTCGCGACTCCAATTATAGGGAAACTCGGAGTTAAACTCAGGCAATTCTCTGAGTTCACGTTGCCGCTCTTCAAGTAAGCGGGAAATCCTGGAATCTATTTCTGCAAGTTTGCTTTGCAAAAGACTTTGCACTTGTAGTTCCAGTCGCTTGTAGTCCTCATTGACCGCCAGGAATCCCGCCCAGGTCATGATTCCTAGCGGCAAGAGAACCAGTAGGAGCAGAGTCGCGGCGAGTTTTTTATTCACAAACCCTCATCTTCTCAATAAAAGGGGGCACGCGCCTGTT
>JACPTH010000346.1 GCA_016192885.1 bacterium
GAGATTCCGATGTCTTCGGCCCGGAAGTTAATTTCGCAAGCAAATTGGGAGAGGACACCGCTAAACCCTATGAAATCTTGGTGACAAGGTCGGTAAAAGACGAGGCGAAAGAAATTAAGAGAATTTCGTTTGAAAGGATCGAAGATACTCCGCCCGGAGCTGATGAGGTCTTTAAGCTTGTTTTCAGTCTTGGAGCGGATCCAAAATCCCAACATACTAAACCAGGCAAAAAATCGTTCAGAAAAGCAAATTGAACGAGAGAACCAAAACTCAATTTAGCTATTGCGATTTTTGGGGGTACTTTAGAAACTTGACTTTTCCCTCAAAACCTAATAAACTCGCTTGTAGCTTGCCGGGATGGTGGAATTTGGTAGACACCTACGTTTGAGGGGCGTATGGGGCGACCCGTGCGGGTTCAAGTCCCGCTCCCGGCACCGATGAAAGCAGGACGGCTCCCAATTTAGGGAGCTGTCTCTTTTTTACACGGTCTTTAAAACCTCCAACATGAGGTTCAAATAATCCGAAAGCGAAAATGGCCGGAAAAATAAAACCCCCATGTTCGATTTCCTGCGGCCCTTTGCCACCTGCGCCCAAGTCCGGTTTGGTTGTCGGGTTCGCGATCAGAAAGCCGCCCGCCGGTCAAAACGGTTACCAAACACCCCATGGAAAGACCTTTTCGTTCGGCGGGATAAACCGGAGTTCTCTCGATCATCATTCGCAACTGATTCTCGGGAATCGTATCGAGCATACTTTTTTCTTCTGCGCAAATGGGAAGTTTTAACTCATCAGCAAGTTTTGATAGGCGTTTAATTTGATTTTCCTTGAAAGACCCATCAATCGCCGATTTCTTCAACAACAACTCCAGAACCCTCGGAACCTTAGATTCGATCGTTTCATCAGGCATGAATTTGGCTCCTTTAAAACATAGGAAAAAAACATCCAGGGACGATAATTATTATCAAGAAAAAAAGAACGTGACAAGGGGAACAGGGATAAAATATACTGGTTCCAACTTTGAGAAAAATTGAAAAAAAATTTTGCAAAGAGGTGAAAGTATGGTCAAAGGTCAGGAAACTAAAAAAGAAACGAAGAAAAAACCCGTTTTATCGATGAAAGAGAAGAAAGCCGCGAAGAAAGCAAAAAAAGAACAAAAGGTTGCTCCTTAACTATATTAGCCCTGTTTCGCAAAGGGTTTTAATGGTTCTTCTTTTGGGGTAAAAAAGATTTGTTTTAACCCCGTCGAGTTTTTCCTTTAGAGGACTTGCAAAATTAAAGATTGCTTTCCGAAACGCTCCGCTCGGGGCTTCGATAGAATTTGTTCGCAATGTCAAGGTAGCAATTTAACAGTCATGGCGAGCTGGGAAGCTAGGAAGCAATCTATTCTAGGAACTATAATGTAGTTGAATTTTCCCCTTGCTCTTGAAAGTAAAGAAATTTTTTGGAGAAATGTGGAAAAATAATCGATTCTTGCTAGCCGGAGGAAATAGAAATGGCTAATCCAATTGGGTCTATTGGTAATCAACCAAAAATTGTTTTGCCCGACCAGCTTTCAAAGGAACTAAAAAGTCTTGGTTTTGAAAGCTCGAATAAAGAAGGCCTTGACGTCGGATTTCCTGACCTTCTAAAGGGAATGGGCCTTGACGGGCTCGATCTCTCTTCTGAGGCGACCGGAGTTCTTCAATACTCCAGAGTGCAGTTCGAGATAAACTACCAGTCCGTAAAAAACATTAATTCTGCAAACGGAATTGAGACTGAGCAGATAGGTTTTTCCCTAAGGGGAAGTTTTGAATTTCTTCAGCAAATATCCGGTGGAAAACCCATTGACTTTAAAGGGGCCCGGAAACAACAAGATGTTTCCGCTGAAGCTAAAAAATACGCCAAGATCCAAAATCTTGACGGTTCCAATGAACCAAACATTCTTTCAAAGCTAAATGATTTTTTTTCTCCCGAAAAAACCGCCGATCGAATTTTGGATTTCGCATTGCACTTTTTCCCGGGAAGCAGTTTCGGAAAAGCTGGAAACACTGAAGAAAACCGAAAACAATTTGCTGATTTTATTGGTAACGCCATTCAAACAGGGTTCGATCAGGCTTTCCAAATTCTCGGAGAAATCCCCAAAGATGTCAAATCAAGCGCTAATGAAACCCATGAATTAGTTTTTAAGGGACTGGAAGATTTCGTCAAAAACGGCATTTCTGATGAAAAGGCAAAAAAAGGCGGGCTCTTTGAAAAGATTGAAGCATTCAGAATTGAAATGAATTTTAGCGCAGAGGTTTTTATTAGTCGCAAAGAATCCGAAGAAAAGGCTTATCTAACCGACGGAAAGACCCCTAAAAAAATGGAAATCCCGGGTAAAAAAATCGACGTTCAATCCTAGCTAAAATATTA
>JACPTH010000347.1 GCA_016192885.1 bacterium
CACAATTTCTCTGTTTTCTTCGCCATGAATGGCATAGAGAAGTTTATTGTTTTTGTCGTAAATGAGCGTTGATTCGGAAAGCGAAAGTTTACTTAAGTCGTCGCCTCCCGGGAGAGTAACAGAAAGGTATCCTATATAAATAGTAAAAAACACAAAAAGTAAAAAAAGGCCTATTGTTCCAAAAAAAATACACGAAAGAAAGAATTGTTTTAGAGGAGCATGAGCGTTGAATTTTTGAAGAAAATGACTGTGTCGAGTCTTTATGAATTTATTCATTTGGTAACGCCGAATTTTTCTATGTTTCATCATCATGTTACTTATTTTAAGCCGCGAATTTCACCTCCTTTTCTTTTTAACGCTTCGAAAATTTTGTGCTGCACTGAAGTTGTTTCTTCGTCTTTGAGCGTTCTGTCTAATGCGCGCAGAGTTATTCTAAATGCTAGAGCTTTTTTCCCTTCATCGATCTGTCCACCTGTAAAAATGTCAAAAAGTTCTATATGCGAAATTAACGTATTATCCACTGATTGTATGGTTTTTTCTATTTCTGCAACAAGAGTATGGTATGGAACCACTACTGAAATATCAATTGAACTTTCTGGAAATTTTGGAAGTTGTGCGTAATGCACAGAAACATTTTTTATCAGCTTTGTCATGATTTCAAAATCTATATCAATTACTCCAACTTCGCCGTTGATTTCATATTTTTTGAGAACATCGGGATGTACGGAAAATATCTCCGCAATGGTTTGGTTTTCTGATTTTACGGCAAGATGTTTAAGAGGATGCGCGTATTCTTTTGCGGGAAGTTTTGTATCAATGAAATATGAAATTTTTAGCAATTTTAGTAATGCCAAAAGCGCGCCTTTCGCTTCAAAAAATACTTCTTTTTTATTTTTTGTTGGAATTGCTATGCAGGCCATAATGTGTTTTTTTTCTTCTGGCGTTTATTCTTACTACAATTCAAGCAACCGCGGAGAACCCAAGGTTTAGATTCATGGGTTCGACATTTCTGACCATGCCCTCAGGCTACACTCGTACTGAAGCGGCTTATGTGTTTGACGAGGGCCGGTCATTTGTGATGTATTCCCAACAACTCCTCGGTCGCTTTTTGGAAGGGTCCTTGCTTAGAAATACTTCAGGGGATAATAAAAATCAGAGCGTTTGGAATCTAAAATTGAACATTTTAGAGGAAGATAAGATTATCCCAAACGTTGTTTGGGGCGTGTCCGATCTCAGAAGAGAATTGGGATCCAAGGTCTTTTACTTTGCCGCTTCAAAGAATTTTGAAGTGTTTGGTTTGTTCCTCCATGGCGGGTTCTTTAAAGACCCGGTTACCACCGCCAGAAAGGGTTTTTGGGGAATTGAAAAGACTATTCTTCCTCTTATATCCGTTGCCGGAGAACGTGTTGAAGAAAAAAATTCCGTCGCGATAAAACTAAGACCTTACCCTAGCGTGAGCGTGGAGTACATTACTCAAAACATTGGAACCGAAAAAAAACGCGAAGCGTATGTTTTGAGATATGTGCAAGCGTTTTAGATAATGTATTTGGAAAACAGCACATGAATCCTGGAGAATACCAAACCACCATTTCTCGAGAGGTCTCTCTTGAGGGGATAGGCTTGCACACCGGAAAACCTTCGAAAATTTTTTTTCACCCTTCTTCCGCCGGCAGCGGAATTTCGTTTTGTCGCTTTGACCTTCCGGAAAAACCCATCATTCCCGCTTCAATTGATCAGGTTTCCGAGGTTTTTCGCGGAACAACTCTTGGTTCGCAGCCACGAATGGTTCACACCGTGGAACATGTACTTTCAGCGATTCACGGTCTTGGAATTGACAACATCCGAATAGACCTAGACGGAGTCGAACCCCCTGCTTGCGATGGCAGCGCTAAGGAGTTCGTAGATGCGTTACTTTCGGCGGGGAAGCAAAATCTTTCAGCCCCCTCAAAAAGCTGCTCGCTTAGGGAATCTTTTTGGCTAGAGGAAAATGAAAGATCCATGGCTTACATTCCCTCGAATCAGTTCGAGATTTCTTTCACGATCGAGTATTCAAACCCTCTAATTGGAAATCAGTCGCTTCACTTGGTAGTCAATGAGGAAGTTTTTAAGGAACGAATTTGCCGCGCGCGAACCTTCGGTTTCCTGAATGAGTATGAAATGTTGAGATCAAAAAAACTTGCCCTTGGGGGTAGTTTGGAAAATGCTGTCGTAATCAGGGAAGACGGGACTCTCATGAACCCCGACGGAATCCGCGATAAAGACGAATTCGTCTTGCATAAAATCCTTGACCTCATTGGTGACCTTTCATTGGTAGGAAGCAGAATCGAGGGTCATTTTGTAGCCCACAAAACCGGCCATGATTTTAACGTGCGGTTTGCAAAGTTGCTTTGTGAAAAATTCCAAAGAGAAATGGAAAGGAATCAAGAAAAGATGTTGGATATCAACGCTATTCGCGAGGTCATCCCTCATCGCTACCCCTTTTTGTTGGTAGACAAAATCCTAACCTACGAGTTGGGGAAGTCGGCGGTTGGAATTAAGAACGTTACGGCGAATGAAGAGTTTTTTAACGGCCATTTTCCGAGGCAACCGGTGATGCCTGGTGTTCTCATAGTTGAGGCGATGGCGCAAGTTGCCGGAGTCTTGCTATTGTCCGAGCCGGCCCATAAGGGCAAATTACCGTATTTTGTCGGGATTGACAATGTTAGATTTAGGAAGCCCGTGGTCCCGGGTGACCGATTGGAAATCCACGTAAATGTTCTAAAAGTGCGAGGAAATACCGGAAAAGTGGCGGTTGAGGGGAAAGTTGAAGGAAAAGTTGTCGCGTCCGGTGATTTGATGTTTACCATAATTTAAAACTATCGAAAGGGACGAGATCATGACTATCCATAAAACTGCCATCCTCGCTCCCGACGCCAAAATTGATCCGTCGGTTGAAATTGGCGCATATTCGACGGTGGGTTCTGGCGTGTCCATCGGGGAAAATAGCGTTATCGGCGCGCATTGCCATATTGAAGGTTGCGTTAGCATTGGCAGAAACAACAAGGTTTTCCCTTTTGTTTCCATCGGGTGTTCCCCGCAAGACATAAAATTCTCCGGAGAGCGTTCGTTTGTCCGGATTGGCGATGGAAACGTGATTAGAGAGTTTGTGACCGTGCATTCCGCCGAAGGAATAGATAACGAAACGGTTATTGGAAACGGGAATTTCCTTATGGCCTACGTCCATATCGCTCACAACTGCGTTGTTGCAAATCAGGTTATCATGGCGAACTGCGTGACCTTGGCGGGGCACGTTTTCGTGGGGAATAAAGCGGTCATAGGCGGCCTAACCGGAATTCACCAATTCTGTCACATAGGAGAGTTGTCGATGATCGGGGGCATGAGCAAGATTGTGAAAGATGTCCCGCCTTTCATGAAAGTCGATGGCAACCCTGCTAGGATAGTTGGTTTAAACGCCATCGGATTAAGAAGAAATGATGTTCCACGCGATTCGATCGATCGCATTCGAAAGCTTTTTCGATTGTTCTTTCGCTCCGGATTAAGCGTTAGTCAAGCCCTCGATGAACTTTCCCAATCCGATGAAGCATGCTCCGATCCCTTCATAAAAAGTTTTTTTGACTTTGTCAAATCGAGCAAACGAGGAATCTACAAACGAACAAGGGAAGACAACTCGGAAGGGTGAAGCAAAGCCCCTTCTGGGAATATTGAATGTTGAATTCTGAATAGAAACTGGGAATTAAGTAAAGGTCTAGGAATTAAAACTGTTCAATGCGCTTTTGCATTGATTCTTTTTTGGCCAAAGATGTTTTCAAAAATAGTATCCGGATTTTTGGAGATTTTTTTCCCGTTTTCATGTCACGTCTGTAGGTCCGCCTCTAGTTTCGGAATCGTTATCTGTGAAAAATGCAAGGAGCGCTTGGAAGCGCAAATTTCCGAACCCTTTCGCATTACCGATGTTTCCTCAAGATGCCCGATATGGAGCCTAGGAATTTATGAGGACGTTCTTTCAAAAGTAATTAAATCGATAAAATATAAACCATCCCTTAAATTAATTTCGGAGATTTTTCCGCGAGTTCAGGCCGTTTTAACCCTGCAAAGGGTTTTGGAATTCCCGGATGTAGTTGTTCCGGTTCCTCTCCATTTTAAGCGAGAGCGCAAGCGGGGTTTTAATCAAGCCTTCCTTTTGGGAGAGATGATTTCCAAAACTTGTGGAGCATCATTTAGTCCGATTCTTCAAAGAATTAGAGAAACGACTCCGCAAGCCGATTGTGACGAAAATCAACGAGCAACCAACCTTTTGGGGGCTTTTTCTCTCGCTGAAGGGGTCATTTCCTCGATATTTAGAGGAAAAAAAATCTGGCTTGTGGATGATGTTTCAACCACCGGGGCGACCATGGACAACTGCGCGGAGGTTCTCCTACCGCTCAAACTTTCCTCTCTTAATGCAATTGTTTTAGCGCATTCCCCAAAAGTGTTTGGAGCGCGGCTTTGAACCAATGAAACACTGCGCCCCAAAAATATTTTCGGCAACTATGTTGAAGGGTCTTTTAGCCCGGTTATTCTGAATTCAGGCTACCGACTTTACGAATACTGAAAAATTAGAGATGGTCCTGGGCTTCTTCCATGGTAGTATACCTCTTGTTTTCATAAACCGCCCACCCTGTTAAACGCCCGCTTTTTCCCTTGTATGGAACTTCGATAATCCCGCCTTTGGGGTCGTAGTTGTACTCTCCATAAAATTGGAGGAGCCTTCCAATTTCTAATCGCATGGTATCGCTGCCCTGAATGTTGTAGCGAAACGTGAATTCTACATCAGCCTCGCGGCTTCGCACGCGGCATAATTGCGTGTTTGAGGCATTCCCCGAGGGGGGAATTATTTCAACAATGTTGCCCATATCACGAATTACTTTCTTTGAAAGTTTTTGAGAAAATGCCTCTGCCACGGTAAGGTCTTTGCTAATGTAATTCCCAATAAGGAAGATAATGAAAACCACGAAAGGAATGACTATCAAAATGGCTTTATCTTGCCAAGTCAATTCTGGGGGTCTTTTACTCACAAAACTGCTCCTTGAATAAACTCGCAAAATAATTTTGGAAAAGCGATAAAAATCAGGGAAAGCGCAGGCTTTATGCCTCTAAAAAGATGTTTTCGCAAACTAAATTTTGAGGCTACCAATGTTTGCCCCGAACAAAGTCGAAGGGTCGGTTTTCGAAAAATTCTGCGAGTTCCTCTATTCATTTCGAGCTATTAAAGTAACACAAAAGTTTTTCTTAGTCTAGCAGCCTGATGGTCCCAAAAATCGCGATAGAATTCTCGAACTCTTTTCAAAAGCGAGATTGCTTCGCTTTGCTCGCAAAGACAGGGTGAAAAATGCGTCATTGCGAATACTATGATTTTGTCAAGCACATTTTTTCAAAAGGGCCGGGTTAACCGAACGATAATCTGGAATAAAAACTGTTTTGGATTTTACCATCGCGCAAACCACTTTTAGGAGCTTATTTTGAATGTTATTTA
>JACPTH010000348.1 GCA_016192885.1 bacterium
AGAATTTTACTTGAAATTAATCGGGTGCTCCCCAAGAAAAACCAAGCCGTTTTCTCCTGAGGGAAAGCTGATTATAACCGAATTGGGGGGATTTCCAATTTGGATAATCCACATGGGGAATAGAGTATTTTTTGGTTCCCAGGCTCCGCCGAAGCTCGAAGAAGTAAAAAGAATGGAAAACACCTTCCCTTGGGAAAGTAATCTTGTCATGGGCCTTCTCTTTGATTGGAAAGCGATGAGCTCTTCTATCCCGTCTATTTTTCTTCCACTGATAAGTAATCCGTTTGGGCTTTTTGAAAAAATCCATGCAAAGTATAGGAAAAAAGACGGGGAGCTGGTTGAGACGACAACGCTTCTTTCCCGCCAGCCGATAGACCAGGGCTTCATGAAAACTTTGGCGGAAGATTTGTTTGTATATAAAATTTTGCTTCTTAGATTTGGAATAGACTTGGAGCTGCGAATCGAAGCAAGCAAGGAGTGTCTTAGAATAAGCACCACCTACAAAGGTCTTTCGAATGTTCTTCATCAAATTCGCAAATACCTTTGGATTCCATTGGCTTTTTTAAAATCAAAAGTACATGAAAAATGGTGTTCTTTGCGGAGGATACTCTTCAACGGCTCATTTTCCGAACTTAGTAAAATTTGCCCTGAAGGTGATGGAGTAATAATGGACCCGGTTTCGGGTAGTTTGATTTGTTCCATTCACAAGGATAGAGGGGTGTTTCCATTTATCGCCTCAAGTATTGACCGATGTTTCTATTCAAGAAAGCGAATCGAAGGAATCATGAAAATTTTGCTTCCATATAAAGATGAAAAAAAATCAGAAAATGAATTGATTCAAAGGGTTGTTTTGGATTATAATATTTCTCCTTGCCCGACGGGTGGGATTTTGGAATCCGAAGCACCGGGGGGGAGAGTAACTTGTACTTTCCACGACAAACACACTTCGCAGCAGAAATGAATTTTCCCCAATCGTAAGGAGTAGAAAGCATGCCGATAAATGTTCAAGATAATGTTCTCCTAATTTTGAAGAGCAAAGCGAGTCTTCTCAAAATTTTTCTCATGAAAGGCTTTCAGATTCAAGGAACCATAATAGATTACGATACATTTGTAATTCTCCTTGAATCTGAAGGGAAGAAGCAGCTTATTTATAAGCATGCTATTTCCACCATCCAGCTTCCGGATGACTTTGTAATGTCATCAAATGATAGGTAAAAAGGTTTTCTACCGAATTTTCCTTGCGGAACCCCAAAAAAGCATGAATCCTGGTTGAACTCTTTTTATACAGGAATTCTAAAAATTGTTCTTTATTTTGACAATTTTTCATTAATTTTATGGAAATTCGACATTATTTGGGTCTCAAACCCCGGCACGAAAATTGCTCTTCCCTAAGTTCACTGACGGATTGTCGAGCGTCAGCGATCATTCCTTTCCTTGATTTAGCTGCATTCTAATGCAGCTTTTTTTTTATTGCTTGTAGATTTTGCAAATGAACTTGGATCCCCTGAGGGAAAAAATGTTGAGAAGAGGCAGGGAGTTTTTGTTTTTTTTCCTGGCAGTTTTTTTTGCTTCACGCGCATTCGCCTTTTCTCTCCCCGTTCTTTGCTATCATCAGGTTAAGCCAAAGGCCAAGGGAAAGTTCGAAATTTCCACCGAAGCGTTTTTTGAGCAGCTGAAAACGTTAAAATCGCGGGGTTATAAAGCGATCAACAGTCACAAATTAATTGATTTTTTGTCAGGCAGAACTTCTTTCCCATCCAAGCCGGTTGTTGTTTCCTTTGACGATGGTTATAAAAACGTTTTTACGAACGCTTTTCCAATCATGCAAAAGTTTGATTTTGTAGGAGTTGTTTGCGTGTATCCAAAATTTATAGGCTCAGGAAATGCCATGTCATGGGAAAACCTAAAAGAACTGGCTTTGGCCGGTTGGACCATTGAATGCCATACATTTTCCCACCGCAACATGGGAGATTTGCCCTCCTCGTTAGATAAGCGCAAAGCGGTGTTACAAGATGAGATTTCCCGTCCCAAACAATTGATTGAGAAAGCTATTGGAAAGCCGGTTCTTTTTATTACTTGGCCTTACGGAGTTTACACCGAAGAAACCGAAAGGTTCGCAAAAAAAGCCGGGTACCTAGGCGCTTTCACGGTTGACGGCGGCGCTAACTATCCCAATATCGATCCGTTTCGCGTAAAACGCCAAGTAATCTATGGCTCAGATAATCTTGCGAAATTTTTGATTAGGCTCGAAATGGAGTCGTTGCCATTGGAAGGCTGTGTTCCAGCGCCGGGGAAAGTGCTTTCCTCCTTAAAGGAGATTGAATGTACAATTCCTGGGATGGAAAATGAAAAATTGGAAAACTATGTTTTGAACGTTAAAATTACGGGCGGAAAATTGAAATTTGGCGCATCCTCAAGACCTTCGAAAGTCTGGGCAAGTCCTGCCGGCGCCCTTTCGTATGGCCCGCATTTTATTGACGTTTATTTGAGAGATAAGAGAACCGGGGTAACCAAGCAAAATGGGTGGTTTTTTACTCTTCGGCCATAGAAGAAAGGCAACCTTTCAGCTTTCAGCTGTTAGCTAAAAGCACCGGTAATGCGGTGTAGGAGACGGTCGCGACCGTCACTGTTTGAAATGTTGAAGGGTTTTCAAAGTTTGATATTTATTTGGAGCGGTGTGGCGGATAATGAATTTCCTAGGTTTTTTGCTGAACGCTGATAGCTGAAGGCTTACCGTAATTGTATTAGAAAGGGAGTAAGACATGAATGAAGAAAAATATTCCGCGGAAATAGGTGTTTTTGGGGGAAGCGGTTTTTATTCTTTTGGGGGTGTCGCAAAGGAAGTTAGAATAAACACGCCCTACGGGCCGCCTAGTGATGCAATTTCAATCGGCGAAATTGAGGGGACACGCGTCGCTTTCTTGCCGAGACACGGTAATAAGCACACGCTTCCTCCTCATAAAGTTAACTATAGGGCAAACGTATGGGCGATGCATTCTCTCGGAGTGACACGAATAATTTCCCCGGCGGCATGCGGATCCCTTCAGACCAATATTAAACCCGGAGATTTCGTGATAAGCGACCAATTCGTAGATAGAACCTCGGGTCGTAGCGATACATTTTGCGATGGTCCATCAGTTATGCATATTTCTACCGCGAACCCGTATTGCCAAGAACTTCGCTCTATCGCTGTTGACGTTGCTAGAGAGCACGGAATTACGGTTCACGATGGCGGAACCGTCGTCGTTATTCAAGGCCCGCGGTTTTCAACTAAGGCTGAAAGTAAGTGGTTTTCGCAGATGGGTTGGCATGTAGTTAACATGACCCAGTATCCGGAAGCGGTTCTTGCCGCGGAATTAGGGATTTGCTTCGTGAATCTTGCTCTTGTGACGGATTACGATGCGGGATTGATGGGGAACGTTCAAGAAGTCACCGCTTCCGAGGTAATGGCTGTTTTCAATAGGAACAGCCAGAATTTGAAAAGTCTGATCGGACCTTTAATCCGAAATATTCCCAGAGAAAGAATTCATTGTCGGTGTCTTGAGAAGGTATCGCAGGCAATTATTAGCTAATTAGGGGGATCTTAGCCAATCGTCAAGAATTTCCAACGTTTTGCGATCACGGGCTATTTCCACATGATTTAAATCAAGAGTCGATTTTCCGATCAGCTTAGCTCCCCGCTTGAGTATGTTATCGGTGAACAGCGATGAGGCAAGAAAAACTACTCCATCTCCTGGCGGCGTCAGGAGTTCATAGGGCATCGGAACTATTTCCTCCGGAGTCGCGTAGGTGACAAAACCGTTTGAGCCCGCAATCACGCCCAACCGTATTTTGGGGGCAATCCCGCGCTCTTCCAATCGATAAATCAATCTCTCACCTTGTTCAATAGCTTTGGTTATTCCCGCCGATCTAATAAACAGCGTTGTTCCGCCGAAGTACAAGTTAAACATGGTTAAATTCCCGTCGAGCGTATAGCTGTCGGGCCCCAAAGGCACGGTAGCATCCTGTACCAGGTTATATAATATTTGGCATTGTCCGGGAAAATAGTTTCCAAACGTCGTGAAAACCGATCTTTTCCCGGTGTTAATCCAATTTCCATAAATAAAAAATCGATCAACTCCCAGCGGGGCGTTGGAAGCGCTTTTGCCGGCAAGATACAGGTTGTAGCCGTAATACCGAAAAGCGGTATCGACCCCGCGCATTGGTGAAGCAATCGCGATGAATTTCCGAACGTCTCCCCGGAAAAGGGGCAAGAATTTTTTCTTGGGAAACAAGTCGTTTGCATCCGAACAATACAACCGGATGGGGACATTTCCTTTGGAATGGCCGATTACGTCTACCTCGAAATTCGCATCGTTCGCGCGACCAAGGAGGATTTTAATTCGACTAATGGCATTCGCGATATGTTTAGCTTGGTAAAAATTGTCCCCTTGGTTATGGGGAAACGTTAACGCGAAAACCGAGTAACCTAAGTCGGACAAGGACCGGGCAAACCCTTGTTTTTCATGAGAAAGGTTAGATGGCATAGTTTGTTCCCATGGATGGATCCAGGTTCGGTTGGCGTTATCCGAAGCGCCGTGAACCAATAAGACGGGAGTTTTAAAAGTTTTTCCCAAAAAATTCTTCCCGCAATGAAGCAAAAATTGGCTTGAGTGCGGGGTTGGGTTTCCCTTAAACCATTTCCTAATTAAGGGGTCGCTAATGTAATTGCTTTCAGCGTAA
>JACPTH010000349.1 GCA_016192885.1 bacterium
ATTAATTACGATTGCGGTTGTTGTTGCCCCAACCGCATTTTGGCTGTCAATTCCGGAGAAGGTAATTACGTGATTTCCGCCGGTCAAGGCAGTTGTACTATAGGGGGAACCTGAGGCCAAGAACCCATCAATGCTCGAAGACCAACCCATCTTGGATGCGGTAGCGATCGAACCGTCTTCAACATCAGTTACCGTACCTGTAAAAGTAACGTTTGAGCCCGTAAGATAAACCGTCCCCGATGCGGGGCCCGAAATTGTACAAGTTGGAACATTGTTAGTTTTAACGCCTACGTCAAAAGTGATTGAACCAACGCCGCTTTGGCTGTCAACCGCTAGAAGCGTGATACTATGAGTGGCGGCGGTAAAATTGCTCTTCACAAATGAAGACCCGGTCGCTAACCAGGTTCCACCCTCATACCAACCAATCTGACTCGACGAAATTGTTCCGTCTTCAACGTCCGTGGCTGAGGCGTTAAATGTTATCGGGGCGGGGGAATTAAGCGTAAAAGTCGGAAGATAATTTTGCCTGACTCCAACGTTAAACGTAGTCGCACCCACCCCATTTTGGCTGTCAACCGCAAGTACGGTAACGCTATGAGTGGCGGCGGAAAAGTTGCTTTTCACAAATGAAGACCCGGTCGCTAACCAGGTTCCACCCTCATACCATCCAATCTGATTCGAAGGAATTACCCCTTCTTCCACGTCGGTCGCTGTTGCGGCAAATGTAATTGGAGCGGCAAAATTATATTGGGAATTGCTGGCCGGGGAAATTGAGGAAAAAGTCGGGAGATTATTTGGCAAAACGCTTACGTTAAAAGTTAAAGTTCCAACCGCGTTTTGGCTATCGATCGCATAAATTGTTATGCTATGGGTCGCCGCGGATAAATTGCTGACGATCACCGTCGACCCGGTCCCCATAAACGAAATTCCATCCAACCACCCAATTTTTGTTGAAGCGATTGGCCCATCTTCAACGTCGGTTGCGGAGGCGGTAAATGTGATCGGCGCGGCAAAATTGTAGATTGAACCGCTTGCCGGGGATATTCGCGTAACGGATGGGGAATTATTTCCGGAAACCGTAACGGAGAAGGTATACGAACTGACGGCTTGCCTGCTATCAAAAGCCCAAAGGGTAAGTACATGACTTCCCGCGGAAAAATCGCTTTTTGAAAAGCTTGTACCGGTTGCAAGCCATGTCGTGTTTTCATACCATCCAATTTGAGCCGCGGGAATAATCCCATCTTCGTAGTCGGTAACCGAGGCGACAAAATTGATTGGCGCGGCATAGGCAAAGGTAAAAGTCGTGGGAGACGCAAGAAGAATTGTAGGAGGTTTGTTTATTCCAATGGTTACGCTTGTTTGAGAATATTGCCCCTTTTGGTCGATAGCTTTTAGAACGACCGTATGGGAACCTAACTTTAAGGAATTCGTTGCATAGGAAATTCCGGAACCTAACATTGATGTTCCTTCCCACCATTGTAGGTTGCTTCCTGTTAAAACCCCATCCTCAATGTCGCTTGCGGACCCGCTGAAGGTAACCGTGGAGGAGGCGAGAAAAATTGAATTGGCGCTGGGAGCGGAAATTGTCACCACATTAGGAACCGCGTTCATTCTGAATTGAATTGATAAGGTTCCCGAGGCGCCTTGGGAGTCAACCACGTCTAACCTTAGAGTGAATGTTCCCGGGGAAGGGAAAGGATAGTAAAATTGCCCAATCTGAGACGCAATTACGCTTCCGTTAAGATACCAAGTGTTCTTTGAAATATCTAACAAACCGTCCTCGGTATCCGTTCCATAGCCCTTAATAAAAACTACCCCTGTTGCAATTAACTCGCTATTAAGAGGGTAAGAAATGGAGGCGGTTGGGGGATAATTTGTGATCGGGGGAGTGGTGGAAACGGTTATTGATTTTGAATAGGAAGCCGAGCCTCCCCGGCCATCAGAGACCTGAACCGAAATGGAAGATGATGTAGCAACATTCGGAGCCAGCCAGTTTACAGATTGAGTGTTGTTGGAAAAAAGAGTTCCGTTGGTTGATTGCCATGAATAGGTTAGGGCATCTCCATCGGAATCGGTGGCATTCGCCGTTAAAGCAAGAACGGAACTTATGAGAACCGTAGATGCCGTAGAAACGACGGTAACTGTAGGGGCGTTATTCGTCGTTCCCCCCGTTCCGACGGTAATTCCAATGTACATTTTTCCGGACAATCCTTGGGGATCTCTTGCTTCAAAAGAAATGGTCGCCACTCCGGAAGTCGATGGAGCCGTAAAAATCGCGGAAAGATTGCCGCCTGATGTGGCAATTTGCCCTGAATAAGCGTACCAATAATAAGTTAATGTATTGTTATCCGGGTCAACTGCCGTAGCCGAAAAATTAACCGTTCCTAACGCTGAAACGGTGGTTTTATCCGCAGCCAGGGTTACAACCGGGGCGCGATTGGTCGACCCGGTCGGAGCCAAGGTGGTTTCAATGTAAGGGGGGTTGGGGGACGTAAAAGAAACCGATAAAGACGCTGTCTGGTAACCGGTCGTTTGAATTTGAATATTCCCAGTCACGCCATCAGGCATGGGAGGGGCAGAGTAATTGCCGGTTGAATCGGTAGTAAAAGTTTCTCCCCATATTGATAATGTTCCATTTGGAATCGGATTTCCTTGGGAATTTTTTAAAATTCCGCGTACTTGGCGGTTCGCCAAAGCTAAATCCATGGCAGGGGCTTGGACTTCGGGAGTATTTTCGCTAAGAGAAATGTCCGTTGCCGAGCGAACTTTATATGTGGTTCCGTCTACCTTTTTAAACAACCCAATTAATCTATGGGCCCCAAAGGGAACGGAGGTTAAAGAAAAAAGTCCGCTGCTATCGGTTTTTGTCGAAATTAATCGGTTTGATTCTAGATAAACCTCGCAATTGGAAACATTCACGGCCTGGAGAATAGATTCTGAAATGGAATTGATGCTTGCACCGATTGTTCCCGAGGCGGTTACGTTTCCATTTATTCGGCCTTGGGTCTGAATTGGGATTCCCGAGTCTCCCCCTCCGCCCCCGCAACCAAAAAACAACCAAACGCTTAATGACAGAAGACAAAACAGGAAAATACCTGATAACCGCGCAAATCGCAACATTCTCCCTCTCCCAAACAAAAAAATTCCTTGAATGATGGGGATAATTATGAATGATTGCTTTTCCCTTGTCAACAATTTAAAAGGGAAGCGGAAGAACTTGAAATTGGACCTTTGGAAAAAATTTGAATTTTAAAAGGGAAAGTTTGGAAATCGCTTTGAAAGGTACAAGTCAATTCCCCAAAAACGGCCGGCTGAACCTAGAAAAAGCGTAATTGAAATAAAAATGCAGGCAAGGTTTACCCCAACGGAAGCCGCGCCTTGAGACATTGTCGCAATAAGAAAATTCGAATTCATAAAGATTGTTACTAAACAAGCCCCTCGAATCAAGCATCCAAATGTAATAAATAGACCCGAAAGGGTTTCCCCGAACGCCACCAGATAAGAAAAAAAAGTAATGTGAGGAATCACAAAATCCTTAAGAAATAAAACGTACTCGCGCAGACCAATCGTCGGAATCCATTTTTCGAGAATTCCCTTTAAAACCTCACCGCCTAAGAAATTCCCGGTCAGTTTTCCCCACCCCGAGTGCAAGAAAAAAACGCCAAAAAAAATTCGCAAAGGAAACAGAACGCTCCTTGGAATGGAATTGACTTCCGCCATTTTTTTCTCCCTAAGTTTTAATCGTTGATAATGAGATTAGCGAATGAGCCACTAAAGTGTTGCTAATTATCGCTTCAAAAAAACCCGAAAAGGTCGGACCCGAAATTAATTTTTGC
>JACPTH010000356.1 GCA_016192885.1 bacterium
ACTTACTCTTCCGGTAGCCTTTCAAATAAGATTAAGAGTTGTTTCGGCAAACATCCACACCGTAGGTGGTTTCCGATTTTCCGCGATCCAAAGTGTCAGCGGTGATATCCACATCGAGCGTGGAGAGTTTTCGGAAGGAAGTATCGAAACCGTTAGCGGGAATGCGGTTTTCGAAGGGGGTGTTTTATCGCTTTCATATAAATCAACTTCCGGAGACCTTACCATTAAAGAGGCATCCGTTGAGAAACTAGCTTTACAGTCCGTATCGGGAGATATTTCAGTAAAGAAGGTAAATGGCCAAATCAGCCAAGCGGAAGCCCATACTCGGTCAGGAACTCTTGAAGCAAAATGGTGCGCATCAGTTCTGCAAATGGGACAACATTCATTTACCCTCGATTCAGGCTTCCCGGGTGGGAACTTTAAACTCGACACCATCAGCGGGGACATTTTTTTAGAATGATATAAATTTTTTAACCCTTACGGCTTTCTAACTCAAGAACCATGCTGGATTTTTTGAACTTTTCCGGTTCGAAAGTGGAGAGCCGCATTGACAATGAAGCGGGGAACGATGGTGGGCCTAGCCGCACGGCTTTTCCTCGCCAAATTTCGTGGAAAGACTTGCGAGGGTAACCGACAATTCCGACCATTGGGTCGGCGACAGTTACAACATGAGAGGAGATTCCAAAAATCGCCACCGCGTGATAGTCCCAAACGTCAAAATACTTTATTGAAATAATTAAGGGTAAATCTTCCGAGGCTATTGCTTCTAAGGTGGTGCGCCAAGGTACTGCTCCGGGGAAGCCAAGCGCTTTAGCCCCAAGCACCATTTCATTATCGGACGCGCCGTTCATGCCGGTTTGCATGGCTAGGCAAGCTTCTGTTTCATCGCATTTATTTCCATAAAACCGGATAATGTTCGCAAGACTGGAGGGGGCGCAGGTCGACCCGGTGGATTGAATAATCACTCCGTCATCGCTTAGCATTTTGGATGTAATTGTAGCGGACGGCCAAAGGGTGAAAAGCTCGATTCCCGTCATGATCAAAAACGAAACAACAAGAATCGGGATGGATCGCTTCAACTTTCTTTTATCTTCCCACATTGCCCATTGGGTCCCAAATAGAAAAACAATGAGGCTCTTCAAAACAACCATGCTAAATTGGTGCCCGTATCCGCCAAACCACGAGAAGAACAGGTAATTTTTGTCCAACCAAAGGGCCGACCCGACAATAATTCCAAGAAGCGCCAAAGCCCTGATCAAGCCTTTAATTGTTAAAGGCGCTTGGGAATAATAATTTTCTCCGGTTATTCCCATTTTCACAAGCCTCTTTCCGTATAGCAAACCTCCTACTCCGGAAAAAAGCGTGAATCCGAATCCAAAAAAAAGTCTCAGGAACTTAATGAGAAAAATATAAAACAAAGGGCTCATATGAACCCCTTAGTGGAGAAACTGCAAAGCATGATAATGAATCTACCATTTGTTGAGTTGCCGGGGCAACGGCTTTTATTTGTATAGAAGGTATGTTAATCTAATCGAAGATTTGAGCGGCTTTAATTTGTACAAAAGAGCGGAAGGAAAGAATAATTTGGTAATGAACCCCAAAAAAGTTAGGATTTATACGGTGAAATGGTGTCCACATTGCACTCAACTTAGGTCTTTTTTAGCTGAGGAAAAAATCCAACATCAGGAATTAGACGTCGAAAGCGATGATTTAATTTGGAAAGAAGCGCTTTCGATGACCGGGGGCCAAGATATTGTCCCGGTTGTAAATGTTGATGGACAGGTAGAATTTGGAGCGTTTACGGAAGAGTTTAAAGCCAAGCTTAGAAAACTACTGGGACTTCGAGATAGGTAAAAGGTAAGCATTCAGCAAAAACACCTTGAAATTTGTAACATATGCACGTATTTTGAAATATCACCATGATTTTGCAAGCATAATATCAAAACCGAAATGGCAGGTGCAGCGAAGCAGCTTCATTGTTCACTTTGAGGGTGAATGAGTACAGAAGATAGAATTCTGAATTCTCTCGTTTAGATTGCTCGGTTGCATTGTTTCTCGCAAATGACAACACCTCACTTGCAAAATTTGGGTTCTATGAAATACAGAGCAATAAACCTAATCTCGAAACAAAATGCTTTTGAAGATGTAACCGGCAATTTGGGGATTCTCCTTGAATCGCCTCAATGAATACTTGTACCAGTGTTTTCCAAAAGGTACATAAACCCTAAGTCGATGGCCATTTTTAACTATAGAGGCTCTTAGATTTTCTCTGACCCCTAAAAGCATTTGAAACTCATAGGAGGTTTTCTCAAGTTTAAATTCTTCTATCAGCTTATAGGAGCCCTGTACTAGTTCTTCATCGTGGGTTGCAATTCCCACATAACATCCGGTAGCCAACATGGTCTTCAATATTTTCAAAAAGTTTCTATTTATCCCTTGTTTATCTTTAATCGCTATCGTTTCGGGTTCAACGTAGATACCTTTGCAAAGCCTAAAATTTGCTTTTTTTTCAATCAATCGTGTTGCGTCTTCCAGCGTTCGGTTCAAATAGGCTTGTAAGACTATTCCGCAGTTGGGATAGTAGTCTCGAGCGCGTTCAAAGATTTGAATAGTGGAATCAGTGCAAGAAGAATCTTCCATGTCAATTCGAACAAATTGATTAAACAATTTGGCTTTTTCAAGAATGGATTTTAGGTTTTGAAAACAAAGATCGAGATTTATCTTTAAACCAAGTTGAGTTAACTTAAGCGACAAATTGGAATCAAGGTCGAATTTGTTAATGGCTTTAATCACTTCGATGCATTCATCTCGATTTCTTTCAGCTTCTTCCTTTGTGCTTATGTCTTCTCCAAGAACATCCATGGTCGCCAGAATTCCCTTTTCATTTAGCTTGGCGGTAACTTGAATGGCATCGGAAAGAGTTTCCCCGGCAATGTATTTACTTGCGAAAATCCGAACAACTTTTTTGGGTACGTATGGAATTAGCTTGACAATAGTTTTGTTAAAGAAATTCATTTTTCTCCTCCGAATTCTTTAAATCTAAAGGAACTTGCAAAATTGTTCGAAAGCCCGCACTGGAAGGGGGGGCAACCCCGCACTGCCGTTAACTTAAGGTGGAGATCAGCCCAAAATCCAGATTTACAAGTTGCGTTTGGTGTTGTTTGCATTCGTAACCGCTCCGCATGTTCAAAATGTTTATTTCGGTTTAACATCTCATTTTCCTCGACATTAGCTGAAACCCCGCAAAGCTTTCATCCATGAAAGCTTTGCTGCAATCTAACTTCGTGTTCGATTGCAGCAAAATGGCGGAAAAATTTATGTCGCACCTCAGAACATTTTGACAGGTTTCACTTAAGTTACTCATTGCAAACAACACCACGGTTAACTTACAAAAA
>JACPTH010000411.1 GCA_016192885.1 bacterium
ATTTTGGTCCATTAGATAATTGATTCCCCAATATCCATTGTTGCTTGCTGGGTTCCAAACGTGCTGAAGAGAATATTGGCGTGAAGGATGATAAACTATTAAATCTTCCGTATCACTGATTGCATTAACATTTATAGCTTGAGCCGTGGATGAATCGCCGTAAAATTGGCTTCCAGGACGTTGCGTCGCATTAACGCTTCCTTGCCAAGTTAAAACGCCATTAGTAAAATCATATCTGGCAGTGGTTAAAGTGGCATCACTTCTATTCCAAGTGAAAAAAAGGTAAACTCGGAAATCATTTTTGGAAGGGCCCGCTTGATACTGGCTAGCGGCCATATCAAACCGTGCCACGTCGTAACTGGCCGGATTACCCCCGATTATGTCATCGCCAACGCCGGCTAATATTCTTGAAGTCCCTCTATAAACATCGAACACCCCATACCTTGCCGTCGTTCTAAGAGTAAGTATTCCGTTTATATCGCCTGCAACCGGAGATGTTGGAAGAGGGTTCCCGAAAGGGTCTTTATTAGTGACATAATCCCCCCATCCAGCCGTCGGAAGAACAGCAATTCTTTTGGCGCCCGGGGCAAGAAAAATGACCTGTTTATCTTGGTTGAAAACCGTTTCAATGCCGGTTGATGGATCAACCTGCAAAATAAAGGTCTTTCCGTTTCGGTTCTCCCCATAAAAATTAGCAAATACGTTTGATTGATTTCCTATCACCAGCAAAAGAGAGACGAACAAAAACGTTTTTCTATTGATGAAATAGCGCATATCTTCCCCTCCTAGTTCAGGTTTTCAAACCGGAACCGTCAAAACCGTCACAATTTACCGGACCTCTCCCGAATAACCGCATAGGCCGCATCTTGCTCTGATTGACGGGTTTTGTACAATTTGAAAAGGTTCCCAAGGATCTCGAATGTTAAATCTTTCTCCTCGATTTCCATGACTCCGCGCCAAATTGTGCGGGAAACCCCTAACGGCTGGAATGGACTTAAGAACGACTTCCGATTGTCAAAAAACTCTCCCGAAAGGGTTTTGAGCATAGCCGGGTCGGTAACGCTTTCAAAATGCCCTCCGCACACCTTCGATGAACTCTGCTTGGGAAGAGATTTACCAATTGGAAGCGGCGAAGAACCCGAGGCTTGATGTAACAGGTTTTCCAGGTCGGAAAGCCGATTAACTTGCCACCTCTTAAGGATATCATTTTCTTGGAAGTTTTCGGTTCCTGTGACTTCACGAGCCTTGGTTTTCTGGTCTGCGAAGGCGGGAAAAACCTTGCTGGAGTTTAGAACAAACGCGGCTCCCTGAGTTTTCGCGGAAGTTTGAACAGCCCAGTTGATCTCCCCCATTATTCTCTCAAGTTGATCTTTGGGGAGGTTGCCATAACCTTCAAAGGAAAATTCTCCGAAAACTTTTTTCGCAAGCTTCGCCAAAAGCAATTTGTGCTTATTGTTCAACTCGATGAGTTTGCTTTTTTCCTTCTCGACCGCCTTGTTTGAAAGATTTTTTGCGGTCGTCGCGACCGTTTTAAAACTTGCGGAAAGCTCCGAATTAATACGCTCAACTTGGCTTTCCATGGACTCTTCGATGCTTTCAATGATTTCTCTTTCTTCTTTGGAGATTTCCCAGGCGTTAACCCCGCCTGCTTCAGGTCTATTTGGAATTTGGGTAATAAATCTCCCTTCCCTAAAATCAAAGGCGCGCATCGCAGGGTGAAAAGCAAGAATTAAAGAAATATCGATTGTCCCAATTACCATTTTACCCGCTTGAATGGGGGCTTTATCGCCTCCAGCGCAGGCAAAAAGAAACGTGCAACCCGAACGGAACAACAGAATTAGAAAAAACGCGTATTTAAAGTTTTTCACAAATTATCCGCCTCATTAATTTTTTATTGCAATTTCAATGCCGATGTTAATCGTAAAAAAACAAGTTGCTCCACGCATTTACCGATAAAGCGCTTTACATTTAGTGTAAACAATTTTTACATCTTTTAAATAATTTTTCAACGATGATTCATTCGCACCACGCGCCAAGGTTGTCGGTAGATTTTACTTGTACAACCTCCAAAAGGTTTTTGCCCAAAAATGTCGCCTCTTTCTTGCGGCAAGGAATGTACTCTCGACTGTAACCTTTCCAAACGCCTAGAGATTGGTTTTCCCAAAGAACTTCAACCTTTCGATTTTCGAATTTCTTGAAAAACTTCTCGGAAAGTCTCTTATTTACGCAATCAGCTTCAAAAACTCGATCTTGCTTAACGTTCGGAGGAACCTGACTAGGAAAAGTTGAGGCAAGGGTATGAGGGCGAGGGGAATACCTGAAAATGTGAATTTTTGAAAATTCCATGGCTTCAATGAATTTAATTCCCGAGTAAAAATCTTGGTCAGTTTCCCCCGGAAATCCAACGATAAGATCCGTGGTCAAGCCAACCTCAGGGACCTTTTCCCGAATTTTCCCGACAACCCCTTGGAAAGCTTCCTTGTCGTAAGGCCTCTTCATTGATCGAAGAATTTTATTGGAACCTGATTGCAAGGGAATGTGAAAGTGAAAGCAGGATTTGGGAGACGATGAAACCCAATCGATAAGCGGTTGGTCCACTTCAAGCGGCTCAATAGAGCTCAAGCGAATCCGGTCGATTCCGGAAATTTCTTCCAATGCCCTCAAAACATTGGGGAGTCCGAATTGATACCGTCCAAGGTGAATTCCGGTAATGACAATCTCTCGAAAGCCATGGGAGGAAAGTGATTTTGCCTCATAAACTATGTCTTCGATTGGACGCGATCTCTCGGTTCCCCTTAAAAATGGAACGATGCAATAGGCGCAAAATTGGGAACACCCGTCTTGAATTTTTATGAAAGCCCTTGTCCGCGCAGTGGAGCAGGGTTGGGACGATTGTTTGGGGTTGCCAGGAGCATCTTTGAATTCAAAAGACGTTTGAATGCCGGTTTCATCAAAAATTCGCAAAAGATCTTCATTTGAATGTGTTGGCATAATTACCCCATCCGCGTCCGGAGAATCCAGGCCATCTTTTTCCCGCAACTTCGCTTCGCAACCGGCAAGAAAAATTTTGGAATTAGGCCAACGACTTTTTGCGGATCTTAATTCTTGACGAACCTTTTGAGCGGACCTGACCGTCACCGAGCAGCTATTTAAAATGAAAAAATCCGGAGCAGAATTTCTCGCCGGAGAAAAACCCAAATTGATTAATCTTTGGGCTAGGCGTTCCCCGTCATATTGATTTACCTTACAACCTAGAGTCCGAATAAGAAAAAAAGGCATTAGCTTATTAACCCATTAATTTGGAAATGGCGACAATGGGTGAAGTTTCAGCACGAAATATTCGGTTACCTAAATGGGAAACCTCCCAGCCCTTTTCATGAAACATAACCAGTTCATCTTCAATAAACCCACCTTCCGGGCCTGAGGCTATCCATATTTCTGATGGAATTTGCTCGAAAAATTCGGGGAGAGTTTTGGGAGAAAACCGCTCAATTGAATAACTTTTCTTCCCCAGTCGGCCATCAAGAAAAGAAATAGGATGCAAAACAAAACCCCTAATTCCAGTTGAAACGATTGGAACTTGGTCCAAAGAAATTGGACCTTCAATGGTGGGAGTTTGGCAACCCCCGCATTGCAACATTGCCGAAATAGCTATCTTTCCCCAGCGATTAAGTTTATTTTGCGAAATGGAGGAAACAATGCATCGTTTGGCGAACAAAGGAACAAATTTCGTGACTCCCAATTCTACGGCCTTCTCAACTAACCACTCAAACCTCTCGCCTTTTGTGACTCCCGGAAATAGGGTAACTTTGAATTTTAATTCGCGGTCGGGAAAGTAACAATCATCAATAGCATCAATAGAATAATGGCCATGAGTGGAGAGTTTCGCGCTGGTTTCCTTTAAATTTCCATCAGTGAGAAAAAATTCATCACCGATCTTAACCCTCAAAACGCGTTCTAAATATTTTCGGTTCTCAGAGGATAAAATACCATTAAGATTAGGTTCAAAAATCCTAATCACAAGGCAAAAAAAATAAAAAATTATTATTATTTTTAATTCTCTGAGAATATTTCAATTTTCCTGGCATCACTCCAGAGATCCTCCAGGGCATAAAATCTTCTTGTTTCCTTTTGGAAGATATGAAATATGATGTTTCCTGCATCGATCAACACCCATGTTCCCGTTTTAAAGCCTTCGATCGAGGATTTAATCCCCAATTCTTTAAGTCGTTTCGAAACCGATTCCGCAATGGCTTGAACCTGGGGAAAATTGTTCCCGGATACGATAATGAAAAAATCAGTGTATCCGGCCAAATCTCCAACATCGAGCACGGAAATTTCTTCCCCCTTTTTTTCAAGTATTCCGGCGACAATGCTCTTAATAACATCAATCCCGGAACTCGATGACGATAACTCGTCAGCAAATTCAACAGTTTTCTTCATTTTACCTCAATTGTGCCTTTCATGGCAGAATAACGATAATGTTATCATAACAATATCAATATTCAGATTCCTTTGAATACCGAGTAAACGTATCTTCCAAACATGTATCGTTTTTCTTTTACAAAATTGTAGCCTTTTTCAAAGGCAGTTAAATTCAATTCAGTTAATGCTTTTTTGGTTGTGGAAATAAGGGCGGAAATGTTCTTTGTAACATCTTCATAAATTAGAATTTTACTTAATTTCACATAGGCGCCTGCCATTACCATGTTCGCCACTCGCGAATCCCCCAAATCATCCGCGATTTCACTCGCCGGGATCTCGACAAGTCTTATGTCATCCCGAAATTCCTGGCGTTCGATTAAGGACGAATTATACATTAGCATTCCTCCAGGTTTTATTCGAACGTTGAATTTTGAAACCGATGGCCGGTTCATAGCAATGACGATATCAGGAATTGTCACCAGAGGAGAACCAATCGGTTGTTCGGATATTATTACGGTACAATTCGCTGTTCCTCCTCTCATCTCCGGGCCGTATGAAGGAATCCAGGAGACATATTTTCCCGAGATCATTCCAACTTGAGCTAACAACTTTCCCAGGAAAAGAATCCCTTGTCCGCCAAAGCCTGCAAGAATAATTTTCTCAACTTTAATTTTATCCGGCATTTCGCTTGCTCCTGAAACCCATGTATTTTCCGGGGAGAACCAGCGGAACTATTGGTTCTCAATTTCCGTTTTATCTTTAAAGACGCCAAGTGGAAAAACGGGGATCATGCTTTCCGCTAGCCATTTATGGGCGTTTCCGGGTGATTTCCCCCAATTGGTCGGGCACGTGGAAAGAACTTCAACGAAGCTGAATCCTTTTCCTTCCTTTTGGTTCATGAAGGCTTTCCTGACGAATTTTTTTGCATTAAGGAGGTTTGCCGGGGTGTTAACCGCAACCCTACAGATGAGTACGGGGCTTTCAAGGGTCGCAAGCATTTCCGACACTCGGATAGGGTGCCCGTGAATTGCAGGGTCTCGGCCATAGGGAGATGTAGTGGTTTTCATCCCCAACAGGGTAGTTGGAGCCATTTGGCCTCCAGTCATTCCATAAATAGCATTGTTGATAAAGAAGACCGATATTTTCTCCCCTCGGTTTGCGGCATGGATTATTTCACCGATTCCGATGGAGGCGAGATCGCCGTCACCCTGGTAGGTAAAAACCATGCAGTCGGGGCGGCTTCGCTTGATTCCGGTTGCCACCGCCGGGGCTCTTCCGTGGGCAGCGGAGATAAAATCAACGTCGAAATAATCGAAGATAAAAACCGAGCATCCTACTGATGCTACTCCAATGGTTTTGGGTGCCAATTCCAGCTCGTCAATGACCTCCGCCACCAAGCGGTGAATAACTCCATGGTCGCATCCCGGGCAATAGTGGAATGGCGTATTTGTCATACTTTTGGGACGAGAAAAAACTTTTTCCATGGACTTTTGTCCTTTCAATCTACGCGAGTAATTTTATCCAGCTCATTGAGAATTTCAAAAGGCGAAGGAATGGCGCCTCCGGTTCGACCGTAGAAAAACACAGGTCTCTTTCCGTTTACAGCCAACTTCACATCCTCAACCATTTGACCGCATGACATTTCGATAACCGCAAAATTTTTTGCCGTTGCGGAGAGTTTCTCCAAAACTGCCGAAGGGAAAGGCCAAAGGGTTATCGGTCGAACCAAACCTGCCTTAATTCCTCGCTTTCTACATTTTTCCACCACTGTCTTAAGTATCCTTGCTACAATTCCATAGCCTACCAAAATCAATTCGGCATCCTCAATTTGATGAGTTTCGCATGAAAAACTTTGCAATTTCCCTTTGGAGAATTCATCCGAAATAAACTCATACTTTTGGTACAAATGCCAATTATGTTCTTCAAGTTCATCAACGTCAAGGTAGATAGTAGAAAAAATGTTTCTTTTTCGCGTACCCTTCCCGGTTAATGCCCAAGGTTTCAAATTCATGTCGTAATTTTGAGGTTCGGGAAGAAGTACCGGTTCCATCATTTGCCCAAGAACACCGTCACACAAAATCAAAACCGGGGTTCGAAAGGAATCCGCAATTTCAAACGCTTTAATGGTCAGGTCGGCCATCTCTTGAACCGAATTTGGAGCTAGAACTACGGTTCGATAATCTCCGTGCCCGCCTCCGCGGGTTGATTGGAAATAGTCACACTGGGCGGGGGCAATGTTTCCCAACCCGGGCCCGCCCCTAACCACGTTTACAATAACACAGGGAAGCTCGGCCGCCGCGATGTATGAAATCCCTTCCTGTTTTAGGCTGACTCCCGGACTACTGCTGCTCGTCATTACCCTTGCCCCGGTGCTTGCCGAGCCATAAACCATATTAATCGCCGCAATTTCGCTTTCCGCTTGAAGGAAGACTCCTTCCACTTCAGGGAGACGTTTGGAAAGGTAAGCGCTTAGTTCATTTTGAGGGGTAATTGGATATCCGAAATAATAGCGACACCCTGCCAAAACGGCTGCTTCCGCTAGGGCTTCATTCCCTTTCATTAAAATTTTTTCAGCCATATTTCGTTCTCCTTGCTATTCCTTGTAGATTTCTATGGCAATATCGGGGCAGCTTCGCGCACAAATCGCGCAACTAGTGCATTTGGGTTCGTCAA
>JACPTH010000412.1 GCA_016192885.1 bacterium
AATCGCGATTTTAGGAACTTAACTATCACGGAAGAGAGAATAAAGATGGATCCATGCTAAAGCAGAGAATAGGTTTTTCAGAAAGTTCTTCAGAAGGGTTCTGATCGCATGGAAGAGCAGCCAGCTTGGAATTATAATCAAGGACCGCACCTTGGGATGCGCTTAAAATCTCAAATCTTCCCATAGCTATTGCGCCTTTAATCGTGGGCCTCCCGCTTGGGTTAAACCTTACCGTTCCTTTGGCTACCAAAGCGGAGCTAACGGTAATATTTCCGCAAACTTCAATATCTCCGTCCGCGGCGACTATTTGAAGCGCGTAATTCTTGGACGGGGCGTTTGAACCGATGGAGCGGTTAATCTTTACGTTTCCTTTTTGGAGAACTATCCCGCCGTTGCTTACCAATAAAAGATTTTGGTTGATTTCCAATGGTACATTCCCCTTAATGTACAACCATCCGTTTAAATCAAGTAAATTTGAACCTTTAAGAAGCCCTCGCTTTCTTAAACCGACTAAAAGTCCGCTCCAGTTACTAATTCCTTCAGCGGAAGCATCGATAACCCAACTTGTTCGGTCTCCAGGAATTCCCAGCGCGCCGAAGAACGACGCCATATTTATTAGGCTTGTGACCCCGGGAATAATTTGGAAAGGTTCGGGAATTGCGTGAAGAATATCATTGGGATCGGAGACAGGAAGCGGATCCGCTGAAATAAACTTGTTTAGAGGGTCCGAGGGGGAAAAAGCGTTAATCGGGAAAGCTTCTCTGTTTTGCGTCTCCATAAAAGCTAATGAGGAATTATATGGAGTATATCCCATGTCACTTGCGTAAGTTTGGTTAAACATATCCCGCGAAGAGGACACTCCGGAAAGCCCTAATTTATTCGCGAAATACTGGATCCCAGGAGATTCCGAATCAGCAGGGGGATTAATATAATCCGACCATTCTTGCAATGCCAAAGAAGAATTTCCATGAGGCATGTGTTTAAGGATTCCATAAGAAACCGGAGAAACTGAAATTGTTTTATAAGCCCTAACCCGAATCGAGGAGCGGTAGACTTCCCCAAGTACAAGGGTTGGATATATTTCTTGATCGGTTCCAAATAAACGAAAAGCCGAATTACAACGGGCGAATTTAGCCCACGGGCTTTCGCCGATAGCTTCGAGATAGTCGGAATTGGCAAGCGTTTCATCGCAGGTGCCTTGGTCGAAATTGAGAATGGCGATGGTTCCGCCGTCCTCCTTCCAAGCGGTATAGAAGCAATCTTTTCGACCCATCCCGTACAAATGGAAGCCCTCTCCATATTCACCAAACCCGCCCGTTGAAGTTTGAGGCCAGCCTCGAGCTAGATTCAGGTAAGTCTTTCCCCCACCAAAGTACACTAAACCACGGGGACTTTTTACGAGTTCAAAAATAGAGGGCGGAATATTCGGGTCTTTTATCCCATTTTTTAGGAGAATTGGTTTCGCTCGAGAATTAGGGGTTAGATTTCCTGAAGGATCCGTTGAAACTACATTGAAACGCCACGGAGCCGGTAAAGCGCTTCCTTCCCCCGAATTTTCAACATACAAAGTAAATTTTGAAAGGACGGGAAAAAGGGCGGATGTGACTTTAACTCTTGACCCATAGTGGAATTCTTCTACGGTTTCAGAAGAAGAGTCATTAAATTTTTTGTACGCGGTTGTAACGATAAGATGTATTAAACCCTGTTTTTCTCTTGGAAATTTATCTGAGAGGGATGTCTTGAAAAAGTCAATTCTTCTGCAAACATACTTTACCTCAAAAGAAACTTGCCCCAGACCCACTTGATTCGATGAAAGAAGTGAAACGACGGGGGAAATATCAGTTTCAGGCTCTCCTTCAGCGAAATCTATCGTTCCTTTGCAAAAATCGTCCATGGAGGAAATCGGGGAAGCTAAATAAGCGGTCAAAGAATGGTTTGGATTTCGAAAAACGGATTCCTGGATTTTATGGGCGGCAAGAGA
Organism: bacterium; assembly: GCA_016192885.1. Lineage (GTDB taxonomy): Bacteria > Muiribacteriota > Ozemobacteria > Ozemobacterales > Ozemobacteraceae > JACPTH01. The sequence continues at coordinate 1,982 of JACPTH010000412.1, forward strand.
CGCAAGGGCAAGAGCAAACGCCCCTGTAATTTGTTGCTCCCCCTGGCGGTGGCTTTGCCGATTTTGAAGTAACATGTATTTAAAAAAACCTCCGCCAAATAGGGCAAGACAAAAAAGAACCCCGGCAACGATCAATAAAACCGACCCATGCCGAGAAAGCTTCGGGTTTCTTTTGAAGATTTTCAACGGCAGGAAAACCGTTTCCGACGGAGGCTCTTGCAAAATTACTCGAAACCTGCCTTGGTAGCCGCAAACTTTAGTTTGGGAAAACCCAGGCTTCGCAGGCATAAAGCCTGCGGCTACCTTGATCGCGATTGTTTTCGGAAAATAATTTTTCAAGAGCCCCATCGGAATATGGAAATCCGCCGCTTTTTCGGTTCTTTTGGGCGAAAGCGCGGGGATTTTTTCAGAACGATTTGCAACGAAAAAAGGGAAATTCACTTTTTTCCATGTCAAAAATCTGACCTGGGAAGAAACTTTGGAGTTGAGTTAGCGGTCGATGGTTTGGACAGATCGGTAGCAGAAAGGGCGGGGTACAAGTATTTTGCGGCGTTGTTGTCATCAATCTCGGTTGTTTCAGTGACATCGATGTAACCTGAATAAACGAATTTTCCCTTGTATGACCCTGCGTTTACTTTGTACCAGCTTCCGCTTACATCGACAATACTTACGGTTGTTCCATTTGGAAGGGTTCCTAGAACGGAGTAGCTCATTCCAGGGCCCTCGCGAACGTTGAGGGCGCTTGCGGTAACCACACCTCGGGAGG
>JACPTH010000413.1 GCA_016192885.1 bacterium
AACGGGGATAAGGTGACCATCATCGGCGAAAGCGGTGATTGGTACAAAATTAAGTATCAGGGAAGAACGACTTTCGTTCACCAAAACTATGTTTCCACGGCAAAAAAACCCGCGTCTAGAGCGGCGGTTTCCACTCCTTCGGGGAACGCTTCTGGAGGCTCATCAGGCGGGGGAGTAACCCCTCCGCCCGCGGGAGGAAGTTCCCAAAGCCGCATTGTTGCCGCAGCTCAAGCCTTGGTCGGTATGACTAATTTCCCTTATGCTCCCGCTACCAACGGCGGAAGACTTGGATGCGCCCAAGTCGTTTCAACAGCGCTAAAAAATGCGGGTGCCCTTTCCCGTATTTCCCTGAGCGTTCTTGGACTTATGGCTGACTTAAAGGCAATAGGGTGGAAACTTGTTAGCGCGCCGCCATTTAGCGCGGGAGATGTAATTACTTGGTCAACATATGATAGAACCGGCGACGGTCGGAAGGACCCTGATACCCACGTTGGAATAATAATGGCGAGCGGAAATTCCGTTCAGGCAATGAGTAATTCAAGTTCGAGACGAATGCCTCGATTAAACTCCCCCTTTTATCAGCCGATTAGTCACGTACTTCGGAAAGTATGAGAACGGAGAGAACGACATGAGAACGATTTTGGCTTTGTTTTTAGCGTTGTCTCTCGCTTTCCCAACAATGGGACAAACAAGATTGGAGTTGCAGTTTGGAAACACAACCGGGAAGCTTTCTTTCTCCAATTCCCAAAATAAACCCGACGGCGAGGATCCGTTCCCCTTGGGCCCGCTATCATTCAGAATCGATGGAGACACCACATGGGTTGCCGACAGCCTATCGGGAAAGCTTCTTCATCTCGATCATCATGGAAACCTACTTAAGGTAATTGAAACAATTGCAAGCGGCGAGGAAAGTCTCGTGGAAGATTTTTCCTTGGAAAAAGATTCAAAAGGGGCGGTTTCTAAGATCTGGGTTGCTAATGGCGTAACCCAGGTATTAACCGGGTTTTCATCTGAAGGGAAAAAAGTCCAAGTTTTTGGAGGATATGGAAAGGGGCCGGGAAAATTCCTGCAGATTAACCGGATAGAGATCGGTAGTTCGGGAAGATTGTACGTTGCAGATAAAGGGAGGCAGAAAATCTCCATTTTTAGCGCTGACGGGAAACTGGTTCGTGAATTACCATGGCAATGGTCGGGTTTTTGCCTTGATGAATCTGAAAATATATATTTTCTTCGCTGGGATGAGAAAAACCGTCGAATAAATTTGGTGGTTGAGTCAATTGATGGCGCTGCGGTAAGAAACCTTCCATTAGACCTGGAGCAACACCTGAACCCCGATCTTTGGTATGTTTCCGCGAATGGGGAGACAGTTATCTCGTATATGCCTGCCGAAACTCCTAGTTTTTTTAAATTGGCACGAATTAGCAGGGAAGGATATACCATTAGAGTTTCCGATTTGAAAATTCCCTTGGGAATGAATCGGTTTATAGCTCAAAACGATAAAGACAGTTTGTGGCTTGTTGAAGCTGATTTCGAGCTGGCGCCTCAAGGCTCATTCAAAATAATTCGGTACGATATCGGGGGAACCCCCGAAGGATAAACGGCGAAATGGAAAGTCTTCGGAAAAAAATTGCTTTGATTGAACGGCTTGCGGCGCTCAAAAACACTGATCCAAAAGCGCTGAATCTTTTAGGAATCCGCATTAGCGCACTTCAGGGGGGAATATGAGGAACCTTTTTTGGTTCATTTTCCCTGTGCTATTTTTCTTGATTTTCCCTGGATGTTCAAGCAAGGTGAATCAGGCCAAAGTTCATGGAAAATTGGTTGAGTTCTTTGGAAAAGTTGAGATGAAAAATGTTTCCGATACTTCCTGGTTCGTTGCGAAAAAAGATGATACCTTGGAAATCGGGGGTATGGTCAAAACGGGAACAGGCAGCCGGGCGACGGTAAAGTTCTCAACTGGTGACACCCTCTTTTTTGCCGAAGACTCCCAGTTTGAGTTTTCGGGCGAAACCGACCTCGGCACCCAACCCCAGGGGAGAGTGCAATACGAAATAAAAAACAATGGCCGAGAGGTGAAGATTTATTCTCCTCAAGCGGTTACCGCCGTTTTGGGAACAATCTTCATACTTGACGTTCGGAAAAATAAATCAGGGGTGGCCTTATTGGAAGGAAGGGTTGTACTCAAATCTTTGAAGACGGGTAAATTTCAACCTTTGCTTCCAAAGCAAGTCATTCTTGTTTTTGAATCCGGAGAATTTTCCGAGGTAGGGCGATTTTCTCCAACCCCTGGAGTAAAGCCTATCGAATATTCCTTTCCGGCTTTAAGGGGGAAAGCAAAACCGGCGCAAGAAAAAAACAATGAAGCTTCGACTACGATTAAAGATAAACCATCACCTCAAATTCCTTCTCAAAATTCTACGTCATCAATAACTTTTCCGGTGAAACAACTTCCAAATGGTGATGCAACACAGCCTACCCCTGAAACTCCCAAAACCGAAAAAGTTGGGCCGGAGTTCCCAAGAGATACCTTGTTGAACACGGAAGTTGAAAATTCTCCCTGATCTTTTTCGAAAAATTTTTCCGCTTGAAATAGGGGTAATACCAAATTAATTTTAAGCGTTCAGTTATCAGAAGCCGTGAAAAAATACCCTAAATTGCACTTTTTGATTTCTAAAATCAGCATCAGAGGCTGGTCATTTTTTTGAAAATAAATTTTTTCACAGCTTCTCGGCGGTCGGCATTCAGCAAAAAACCTTGGAAATTCTTTACCCACCACACCGCTTCAATAAATTTCAAACTTTGAGAACCCTTCAACATTATCAAGTCGCTTGAATACTCAAAAATTTGACAGAGTAAACCATTCATGATAGTTTGTAACCGTTCATCCGCCTGCTTTTTTTCGATCGAACAACCATGGGAGATCTGTTCCCAAACGCATACTTAAAAAAAACATTCCCGAATCCGAGGCAACTTTCTCTTTGTAATCTTGCCGAAAGCGGAAAGTAAATGAAAGGAATCGAAGTTTAACTCGTATCCCGCCTGCTCTACTAGCTGAAATTTTTGCGCATGAAATAGTTGAAAAATCATCAATTCCTTTAGGAGGCAAAGATGGTGGAGATTGGATCCAAAATAAAAGAAACCGTAACAATGATTCAAAGAAAAGTAAAGCAAGTTCCTTCCGTAGCTGTGGTTCTTGGGTCAGGGTTAGGAAGATTCGCCGACGAACTCTCCGAAATTGAAGCAATCTCCTATCAAGAAATCCCCCATTTCCCGGTTTCCACCGTAAAAGGGCATCAAGGGAAATTGGTATTTGGAAATTCAGGGGGAAAAACTCTAGTGGTTATGCAGGGAAGGTTTCATTTCTACGAAGGGTACAAAATGGAAGAAGTAACCTTTCCCATTCGGGTAATGCATTCCTTGGGCGCAAAAGATATGATAATCACGAATGCGTCAGGAGGTCTTAACAGAAACTTTAATCTGGGAGATCTCATGGTTATTTCGGATCACATGAACTTTATGGGGAAGAACCCCCTTAGAGGCCCTAACGACGATAGCGTGGGTCCCCGGTTCCCTCCGATGCAGGATGCCTATGACCCTAAATTGGTTTCATTGGCGCTTGAAGTTGGAAGAAAAATTGGGGCTCCCATTCAAAAGGGAGTTTATATCGCCGTTTCCGGGCCAAGTTATGAAACGGCCGCTGAACTTCGGGCATTTAGAACTTGGGGAGCGGATGCCGTTGGGATGTCAACGGTTCCCGAAGTTATAGTCGCCAAACATGCCGGAATAAAAAGAGTTCTAGGGGTAAGTTGCATAACCGATATGGCAACCGGCGAAGGCCATGAGGAGGTTAACCATGAACTGGTAATTTCCGCGGCAAATGCTGCTCAGCCCTATTTTCTTAATCTGCTTCGCGGAGTTATCGAAAGGCTTTGATTTCATGAGGGAAAAACTTGAAAACTTGTGCCGTCTTTTTGAATCTTTAACGGAAAAGATGTCAGATCCCCACGTTATTTCCTCCCAATCCGAATTTCAAAAGATTGCCAAGAAACGTAATGAGCTTGAACCTATTTATCTTGCTTATTCCGACTACCGCTTGCTTCTAAAACGCTCTTCTGATGCGACCGAAATGCTGGCTAACGAAACCGACCCCGATATAAGAACGATGGCTGAAGAAGAAAATCTTTCCATTAAACCCCTTATCGAAAACATTGAAAAGCGGCTTCGATTTCTCTTGATACCAAAAGACGAGGATGATTACAAAAATACCATTGTAGAGATTCGCGCAGGAACAGGCGGAGAAGAAGCCGCGCTTTTTGGGGCGAACTTGTACAGAATGTATTCGAGGTATGCGGAGCGTCAAGGGTGGAAATGCGAGTTAATGAATCTTAGTTCGACCGGAATCGGAGGAATAAAAGAGGTTATTTTTTCCGTAGAAGGCCAGGGAGTTTATGGTCGTCTAAAGTACGAGAGCGGAGTACATAGGGTGCAACGCGTTCCTTTAACCGAGGCTTCGGGTCGAATTCACACCTCCGCCGCAACCGTGGCGGTCCTTCCGGAGGCTGAAGAAGTCGATGTGAAAATCGACGAAAAAGATTTGAGAATCGATGTTTTCCGCAGTTCGGGGCCGGGAGGCCAAAGCGTTAATACTACCGATTCCGCTGTTAGAGTAACGCATCTTCCATCTGGAATTGTAATAAGCTGTCAAGATGAGAAAAGTCAACATAAGAACAAGGCAAAGGCTCTTCGAATCTTGCGGGCAAGATTGTTAGATACCGCGCGAAACGAACAAAGTAAAAATCGCGCCGAAAGCCGTAAAATGCAAGTTGGAACGGGTGACCGCTCTGAAAGAATCCGCACCTATAATTTCCCCCAACAGCGACTAACCGATCATCGCATCGGGTTAACATTGTATAAGTTGAACGAAATTCTCGAGGGCGATCTCGATGAAGTTTTAAACGGCCTTATCGAGGAAGATAATTTAAAAAAACTTTCTTTGCTCCCTCAAGATAACTGAAGAACCTTTTTTTGAAGCCTATCTTGCGAATTTCCACAAGGCGCATCTTGAAATAGAGGCAAGAAGGGAGCAGTCGGAAAATTGACGGGTTCCTAATCTCTGGGGCTATCATATCTTTAGCGGAGTTTCGCATTTTTTTCTGGTTTTGCGAAACTTAACCTCTTTACTATGTTTCAACAAATGGTTACCATTCTTTGGGCTTTTTTCTTTTTTTCCCTGAAGGATATAATGTAAACTACCTTCCGCTCAAGCATTTATCGGGGCGTGGCGCAGTTGGTAGCGCGCTTGCCTTGGGCGCAAGAGGTCGCTGGTTCAAGTCCAGTCGCCCCGACGGGCTTCCGTTTATTGCGCGCGGGAATAGCTCAGTTGGTAGAGCGCCACCTTGCCAAGGTGGATGTCGCGGGTTCAAGTCCCGTTTCCCGCTCTCGGTTGATATGTTGGCAAGCGCCTGTAGCTCAGTTGGATAGAGCAACAGCCTTCTAAGCTGTGGGCCAGAGGTTCGAATCCTCTCAGGCGCGTGGTATACCGGAGTCCAAGAGTTAGGAACATGGTGAAAGTAGCACAATGGTAGTGCACTAGACTGTGGATCTAGCCGTTGCGGGTTCGAGTCCCGTCTTTCACCCCGGGGTAAAATGCGCTTGTAGCTCAATTGGATAGAGCAACGGACTTCGGATCCGTAGGCTGAGGGTTCGAATCCTTCCAGGCGCGCAGTGGTTCTTTCGGGCCGTTAGCTCAGAGGCAGAGCACCTGCCTTTTAAGCAGGGAGTCGTTGGTTCGAGTCCAACACGGCTCACTGGTTGGGTGTCTCATAAAACTGAGCCACCCAAACAAAGGGCCGTTAGCTCAATGGTAGAGCAGCTGACTCTTAATCAGCCGGTTTGGGGTTCGAGTCCCTAACGGCTCAGGGAGACCCTGCCGCTTCCCCCCCGGAGGCGGCTTTTTGTTGCATAAAAAGCGGGTTTTTCAAGGGAATGCAAAGGGTAAATTTAGCCCCCAGGCCGGGTGTGCTTTCCACCTCTACCCGGCCGCCGTGGATTCGCGCGATCTCTTGTACAAGAACAAGACCTAATCCTGTTCCCCCAGCTTGACGAACTATGTCGCTGTCCGCGCGAAAGAATTTTGTAAACAGCTGAGAAACTTCGGTTTTTGACATTCCGATTCCGTTATCGATTACCTGAAAGAAAATTTCCTCGTCTGATTTCCAGGTTTTTAAACAAATTTTCCCGCCTTCCTGCGTGTACTTTATTCCGTTGCTAACTAAATTTAGTAGAGCTTGCTCAAGAAGGTCTTTATCGGCATAAAGAGAATCAGAATACTCGTCCTGCTCCAATAAAAGTTGTTGCTTTTTCTTCGCGGCCCACCGTTCCATAAGGTAAATCGTATGTTGCGCAATTTGGCCGGGTTTGATTATTGACGGTTTTATCCGATGTTTTCCTGATTCTATTCTAGAAAGGTCTAATACGTCGTTAACCAGGCGAGTCAGTCTTTCCGTTTCAAAAAGGATAATATTGAGGTAATCCTTTACTTCCTGAGGTCTGCTAATTTCCCCGTCAACCAACATTTCCGCATAGGCTTGAATGGAGGTTAAAGGAGTCCTAAGTTCGTGGCTGACATTTGAAACGAACTCGCTTTTCATGCGGTTTATCTCCTTTTCAAGGGTAATGTCTCGCTCAACAATGACATATCCCAAAGAAGTTTCGAGATGATCTTTCAGGGTGAAAGCGTTTAAAACATACGTACGACCATCAAAATCATCAAAAAATTCCGCATGAAAGTCCGTTGCTTTCTCGTTTAAATCTCTTAGCAAAAACTTGCGCTCATTTTCGAGAGGTATTCCCTCAGGAGGTACCGCGGCTACCCCCAATCTGTTGCAGGTAATAGAATTCGCCATCGTAATGGTCTGCGCATTTTTATCCAGCAAATAAATTCTTGCTGAAATGCATTCGAAAATCGCTGAAAGGCGGCGGTGGCGCTCAAGGAGCTCGTTATTGGCGGCTTCGATCCTGAAACCTACCCTAGCGGCAACTTGGGAAAGGGTAGATCCTAAAAGAGAAAGTTCCCTAAATGGAGTTTGGGGAACGCTGATAGAATAATCCCCGCCCTCTATTTTATTACAGGATTCTACCAATTGCCTAACCGGTAAGCCGATTAGGGTCGAAAATAGAAACCCAACTCCGATAACGTATAAAACTGAGAAAAGAAACTGAAAAAAAATAATCCATAAGAAAACTTTGAATTCCTCTTGAATAGATCTTCCATCCCGAATCATCAAATAGGAAACCTCTTTTGTGATGGGGTGAACCAAGCAAGCCAGTTCATGGGTCCCGGAGGAAACCAAAAAATTTCTGGTTTCGGGGTTTTGAGGCGAAAAATTCGGGGGCAGGGAAAACATTGATTCTAATGGCGCGTAATTGGAATCCTCGGAGAGAGGCTTAACTTTCCATCGTCCTGGTACATCCCCTTTGGTTAGGAAAAGAATGGCATCTTTTCTTCTTTCGAATTCTCTCCCCATTTCAACGGTAGCTTCTATTCCAAGGGCTTTGAAATCAATCCCTAAAAATAAAAAAGGGGAATTGCTGTTTTTGGGATCTAATTGGATTCCAGTGCCATACCCGCAAGTCATAAACCCCGATTTTTCCGGATTTTTTAGCATTGCCTGGAAGCCTTCCAAACCATAAGATCCGCTTCCCAAAATTTTTTTTCCATCAGAAGCCAATAAAAAAACCGACTTCACTTCGAAAAAAGAAAAGAAACTTTTTGCTACGCCATAGAACCGATCTTCTTCAAATTGAATTAATTTGCTTTTCCATTGAATAGAAAAAAGTCTCGACGATCCTTTTCTTCTCGGATCGGATGGCTTTAAAAGAAAGGTTAGCGCTGAAAAGAAAAGGAATGAAGAAAAGAAAAAGCAAAAAAATAACAAAAGCCGAATTGAAACTTAGGTTGATCCTTCGCGAACTTCTATTCAATTACGTCAATGAAATAGCCGTGGTTCAAAACGCAAAGTTTCAAATTGTTCTGTATGCACATTTCTACCAACTCAGGTTTTTCCCTGTTCGCAATCACCATTCCCCGAATCGAAGTCGCTTTAAGGCGCCCGCTCGAAAGCTCGTGGCCTAAACTTTCAATGTTTTTACGAAGATAGGTAACGCTTGAAATTACCCCTTTAACGTCTTCGGTGGAAGGGTTAAAAACTATTTCAATCGCGACAAGAACCCCTTTTCGATCCTGGCACAAAAGGTCAACCCTGCTATCTTTTCCGTTATCTAATTTTATCGCATAGTTTCGATGGATAACGCGAATTCCCTTTTCAAAGGATTGCAGATTTTTTACCACCCAATCGGTAAAATCAAGTTTACATTCAAAAATAACGTTTTTGGAGAACTGTTCAAAAACGCTTTCAAGGGTGGAAATCCCTTCTTTTAGCTTCTCATTTTCTTCGCGAAGGGAAGTAATTTTCTCCCAAAGGGTTTTGGTCTCATCAAGAAGCGCGATTAGCGCCTTAACTTCACCTTCATTAAATTCACTTAGAGGGCGAGAGATAAGTCGTAATACCAGCGACCTAAGAGTGGTCATGGAATCTCGCGAAATATCGGAAGTCGGTTGTTCCCTTGATATTTTTAGCGTCGGTTCAGGGTGTTCGCAGGATCTATAAATTAGCAGATCTTCGCCTGGCTGAAAAACCCTTAAAGCTTCATTAAGAACCAAAATTCGCTTTTCAAAGTCGGGTTGGCGATTTTGCACGATCTTTCCTTCAATTTCTACGGCAAAAGATTCCAGGGAAGGAAACAACCTATGGTAAAGTTCGTCTTCCCTTGCATACCATCTAATGTGTCTATGTTTATATTCGTGCAGTGATAGGCGTTTTCGAATTACAATCGAATGCTCGGGGTTTTGAAGGGAAACCCGAATTACGGCTCCAGGTTTATTTGAAACGGAAGACAAGGAAATCTCAGCTCCTATTAGAGCTTTCATTATGGGTTCCCCGATAAAGAT
>JACPTH010000414.1 GCA_016192885.1 bacterium
AAATTGATGAAACCTATTCCGCTATTTCCGAAAAGGGGCTTGAGGGCTTAGATAAGCCATTTTCCATTCACGGCGGAACCCAATCGCGCGGAAGCCTTTGGTTTAGGGTGAATTCCAACGACAATAAATCTCCACCCGAACTGATTTTCAGACCGGCTCAAGAGAATGCAAAAGTTTGTTGCGACCAAACTCTTTCAAATAATTTTGAAAAGGCTAAATCAACTTCCCTTGATATCGATGAAGCGTTAAAGGTCTCGCAATTTCTTATCGGCTCCGAGCGCATTGACGATGCCGAGGTCATTTTAAAACCTTATTTGGACCGGTATCCGAATTACCCGGGGTTGCTTCTTCAATTGGCTTCGATAGCCAAGTCTCATCAAGACAACGAAAAAGCGACTGAATGTCTTTCGAAAATATCCCCGCAAAGCGGCTCCCTCGGCAGGGAGGAAGCCCTAAAATTGGCCCGTCAGGCTTTCGATGTTGAACAATACGACCTTTGCTCGAAAGTCCTGGAACCGTTTGCCAGTCAAGGTTCCCTAAGCAACCAAGACCTTCTTTTCCTGGCAAGATCCTGGTATTTCAACAAGCAGTTTGAACGGGCGAAAAAACTTCTGGTCGATCTTGACTCCAGAGGGTTTGAAGATAAATCACTTTTCTTTACCCTTGGAAACATTGCCGATAAATTAGACGATCAAGATTCTGCAATTCATTGGTGGGAAAAGACCTTAAGAAAAGATCCAAATTATTTTGAGGCTTTGTTTAATATCGGAGTCGCATATTATAAACAGGGTGATAAGGACCGTGCCGAGGATTGTTGGCGCAGGGTACTTGACCTCCAACCGGACTCCCAAACCCGCGAGGCCACTGAGGAAGCATTAAAGAGCATCTCTCCCTAACAAAAGGAGCATCCTAGGAATGACAAAAAAGCGCTTGGTAAGCGGAATGCGGACTACCGGTGAACTTCATCTCGGGCATCTGGAAGGAACTTTGAAAAATTGGGTTCGCTTTCA
>JACPTH010000415.1 GCA_016192885.1 bacterium
AATTAACCCTATCCCGGTTACGACAATTTTTGATTTCATTTCCATAAAGCCGTCTAAAGCGATTTTGAAAAAAGTAAAGTACTATTTATTCCGGCAAAACCAAGAGAGTTTGAAAGCGCATTGCGAATTATGTGTTTCATGGGACTTTGGGTTACATGACCTAAATTGCAGGCCGGGTCCGGGTTAGAAAGGTTTCGGGTGGGATGAATCATTTCTTTAAGAATGGATTGAACGCAAACCACCGCTTCAACGGCTCCAGAGGCGGCGATAAGGTGACCGGTCATGGATTTGGTTGAGCTGACCGGTATAAAACTTCCTCGATTCTTAAACAGTTTAAGAATAGCCTGACTTTCCGCCGGATCATTCATGGGTGTTCCGGTTCCATGAGCGTTTATGTAATCAATTTCACCCGGAGATATTGAAGCTTCGGAAATAGCTTTAATCATTGGATCAATGCCTTGCCCGTAAGGGGGAATTAACCCTATCCCGGTTACGACAATTTTTGATTTCATTTCCATAAAGCCGTCTAAAGCGATTTTGAAAAAAGTAAAGTACTTTCCCCAAGAACAAACCCCCGCCGCTTGGAATCGAAGGGCCGAGACAAGGAATCGGCCGGCATTCCGGTAGCCAAGGCACCGAGCAGATGGAAACCGATCGCCATGTACTCATCGACCATGTCATCGGAACCCCCGACTATTGCCCAATCAAGAGCTCCCGAGGCGATTTTTCGGAAAGCTTCTCCGATCGCCTGATTCGCCGATGAGCAAGCGTTCGAAATGCTGCGCGCTTCTCCTGAAATTCCAAAAACTCTTCCCAACAAGGATGGAATAAAAAAGGGTTGCTTTGAAAGCGACTCGCCCGGTGTAAGATAATGAAAACTTGAAATCCCAAACTTCCTGGAATCAAGGCATGTCGGGGTACCCGATTGAAGGAACATTCGGAAAAGTTTTTGAATATCTATTCTTCCCGTTTCAACCCCTAGAAAAATCCCGCCCCGGTCGCATCGAAAAGCTTCCGCGCCGCCGGCTTTTTCAAATGCCTCGCGAAGAGCGGTGACGGCAAACACCGCTTTTCGCGATTTGTAAAAATCATATATTTCTTGTTCTTGCTCGAAAATATGTCTATCTTGTACAAGACCGCCTGTTGAAACCGGGAACCCCGCCTTTTTCCATTCGGGAATCTCTCGAATTCCGTTCTCCCCCTTGCAGAGGGCATCAAACATTTTATCGACCCCGGTTGCTACCGGAGTTACCGCTCCGATGCCTGTTATGTAAACTGGGAGGCATTTAGGTTCCATGGAAAGTAAGGGCTTTCAAAAGAGCTTCCCGCTCCTGTTCCAGGAATATGGAAAGTTCGGGAGGAACCTCAAAGAGAACAAAAGTCAAGCGGGTGGATGCAACTTTGTCGCCTGAAACTTCAGCGGAAACCTCGGTTCGAGCACCTTCCTCGTCAAAAACAACCAAGCCGGCAGTAAGGTCTAATCGATCGCCGGGTCGCACCATCCGCTTAAATTTCACTTTCTCCACGATCGAAAGCAACGCTTTTCGCGGTTTTCCATCTGGGATCGGGCTGGTTTCGATCAAAAGGCCTGCAAGCTGAGCCATCGCCTCGATTATCAAAACCCCGGGGAAAATAGGGTACCTTGGGAAATGGGTTGAAAAGGTAGGTTCCGCCATCGAAACATTTTTATAACCTTTGATTGTTTTCCCGGGAACCATTTCGGTAATTCGGTCAACGAAGTAGAATCTCACAATATTTTCTTGTTCTTAAAGAAAAAAAGCGAACATTAAATTACTCGCAATTAAACTTCCTGATAAGACAAACTAAAAAAAATAATAATGACAGTGAAAAAGCCCACAGGCAGTAATCTCCCCGCCTGCAGGCTTTTAATAATTTCGCAAAATGCCTATTATTAAAGCCTTTCTAAAAGGCCCTTGGCAACGTAACTTGAAATCAAATGGAAGGCATGAAGTTGTTCCTTGGAATCGTTCAATTTACATCGGATAACCGCTTGGTTACCTTGGGAAGTAATGCTAATATTGCCCAAAGCGAATTTATCTTGAACGTTATCATTTCTTTTGATCTCGCGAATAAGGTGCTTCATGATTTTTTTCTTTACTTCGTTCGCGCGATCGGAATTTTCAAATTGGGCAGCTATGGTAGCGGTTTTTGTCATTTCACCCGCGCACCCGCGTTCGATCGTTAGAGTTGTTTGATCCATGTCATTTATTGAATCAACGAAGAATTGAATTTTGTTTCGAATAACCTTTTGGCGAATTCTTTCTCCAAGTTTCTTCATGCGTTTCTTTTGAGAAAGGCTGTCTTGGCGCTGTTTGTCGTATCGGGCCCATGTTTTATCTTCCAGTTGCTTCTTCTCCCCCGAGGTGGGTGAAAAATTCATGACAACTTTGGTATTGGGGGCGGGAGCGCGAATTGGAAGCTTTCCGTCGATGACATCAAGAGTCTTTAGCAGTAGTTCGCGATTTCCGCGCTTAGAAGAACTCAAGAGAACGCAATCTCCGGAAGAAACTACGATTAGTTCGCGATTTTTCAAAGGCATGGGGAAAACGTGCGCCTGGTGCCCTTTTAAATTCGTTTCAACCGCAACAAATGGGTTTTCAGCTTTTTCTTTTTGGACCCCGGCAAATTTATTGCTTTGTGCCAGATTGGCGGAATGTTCTTGACTATGTTCCCCGTAATGCTTTTTGAGAGTCTCTAAAAGCTTGGGACGGTCGAATTCTCCCTTTACAACAATTACGCCTCGAATTTCAGGCCCTTCATTTTGAACCACGTAGGCAACCTTAATTTGGTTGGTGCCCTTTCCGGCTTCTTTAACTCCATATTCCTGCATGTGACTAAAAAAACTTGAAACTTGGTCTTCGGTAAGGGTTCCTCTCTCTTGGTGGTAAGTGCGGTTTCGTTCCACCAATTTGTTCATATCGGTAAAAGTCAATTCTTGGGGATCATTTACAAAAAACAAAACGGAATCATTAAGTTCTGAAGCTTGGGTAGCGAATGCGCTACCAGGAATTAAAAGAGTTACCAACATACATATTGAAAAAAAACCGAACCGTTTCTTTGCCATAGTTTTCCTCCTAGTAATTTTCAAGATCCGTTTCAATAAAGTAATGCAATTGACCTGACAAGTCAAACTTTTTTCAAATAAACTCAAATGTTGCAACTCGGATTTAGATATGCTATTTTACAGCAAACAGCCGGAATGGCGGAATTGGCAGACGCACGGGACTCAAAATCCCGCGCCAGCAATGGCATGTCGGTTCGACCCCGACTTCCGGCACTTTAGGGTTAATCATCTAGAGTTCCCGAGACTCCCATTGAGGCGATTTCCAGGAATTCCTTAACTTCTTTTGGATATTGTTCAAAGGGTTTAAATTGGGAGACTTCCCCGTACCTAAGAACATATTCTTCAGGGAGGGTTCCGTAACCTTTGGCACCCCAAGATTTTCCCCAACAATTTCGGAAGTAAAAGAGTTTTGCCTCAGAATCGTACCCAACCAATAGAATAACGTGGCCCGCCGCTTTCTTGAGTTCTTCTTTTGTGGGAAGCCTAAAAACGCCGGTTTGATTGTTAACCGCATCTTGGCACCAAAGAAGGTTATAAACAACCGGTTTTTTTGATTTTAAGAGAAATTCTGAGATTTTATCCGGAGTTATGAAAATGGGAATGATTCGAAATGGTAGCTCTTTAGCCCCTTTTGGCGGAGCTCCAATGTAACAAGAGAGGTCCGGATTTCCATTGGAAACGTGGCAATTTGGGTTTCCTGTTTGAAGCCAATTTTGGGTTTCATACGGCCACTCCGATTCTTGCATGCATCCAAACATATAAGCTCGGACGGCCAAATATCCTGCCAGATTTTCCCCATCATTATAAATCTTTTTCACATACGGAGTATCAAGGGCTTTAGTTTTTCCAAGATAATAGTTGAAAGCTTCCGAAAGATCGAACCGCGCTCCTTTTTCCTTGTCTAACAAGAATTCCATAAGCGTTGTTGCGGCAAAAACACTGCAAGTCCCTCGTTGCCCCTGGTGCTTCACCGGAGTAAGTTCGCTTCTTAGGTCAATCTCAGTGGCGATTGT